>DAHWEX010000440.1 GCA_027326205.1 Actinomycetota bacterium | reverse complement strand
GGCCGTCAACGGCGTGGCCCTGCTCCGCGCTGCCGGGAGCCGGGCCGCGGCCTACCGGGCCGCCGCGCAGCGCCCGGAGGCCGCGCCAGGGGACGGGAAGCAACTGCGCGACCGCTCGCCGGACGCGGGCCCCGCGGACGGCCAGCGGGCAGGCGGGACGCCGCGGGACCTGGAACCGCCGCCGGGGCCGGCCGCCGGGGCAGACCGGGCCGCGCCGCCCGCGGAGATCCCGCGGTGGCTGCGGGTCAGCTCGGGCTGGGCCTGGCGGCTGCTGCTGCTCGCCGCGCTGCTCTACGTGGCCGGCCGGGTAGCCGCGCTGCTCTACCTCGTCATCGTGCCCTTCGCCGCCGCCATCCTGCTGACCGCGCTGCTCCAGCCGCTGGCGGCGCGGCTGCGGCGCGCGGGGCTCGGTCCCATGGGCGCCACCTGGAGCACGCTGCTGCTCGCCTTCGCCCTGCTCGGCGGCGCGGTCTGGCTCGTCACCACCCGGGTGGAGGCCGAATACCCGGCCCTCGTCGTCCAAGTCGGCCACACCGGCACGCAGCTCCAGAACTGGCTGGCCTCGTCGCCGTTCCACCTCAGGACGGGGAACCTGGAGAAGATCTCCGCCAACCTGGTCAAGTACCTCAGCCAGCACCGCTCCACGGTCGAAGGCGCGGCACTGACCGGCGGCAAGATCGTCGTCGAGCTGCTGGCCGGCGTCGTGCTGTGCTTCTTCATCTCGTTCTTCCTGATCAAGGACGGCGAGCGGATCTGGTCCTGGCTGCTCAGCGGGTTCGCCGCGGAGCGGGGGCGGCGGGCGAACCTGGCCGGCCACGCCGCCTGGCACGCCGTCGTGTACTACGTCAGGGGCACGGTCGCGGTGGCGGCGATCCACGCGGTCGTCATGGGCGTCACCCTGACGATCATCGGGTCCCCGCTCGTCGCGCCGCTCGCGGTGTTCATGTTCGTGGCCGCGTTCGTGCCGCTGGCGGGCGTGCTGATCGCCGGCACCGCCGCCATCCTCATCGTGCTCGCGGCCAAGGGACTGATCGGCGCCGTGATCGTGCTGGCCGTCATGATCGTGATGAACCAGCTGGAGGGGCACCTGCTCCAGCCGCAGGTGGTCGGGAAGATGGTCCGGCTGCACCCCCTCGCGGTGATCCTCGTGCTCGCCGTCGCGGGCGTGGTGGCGGGTATCGCCGGCGCGGTGGTGGCCGTCCCCGTCACCGCCGCGCTGACCAGCGCGACGAGGGCACTGCGCCACGACGCGGTATCTCCCCCGGGGGAATGATCCCCCGGGACCCCCGGGTCACGGGGGAGTCCCTCCTCGTTGCCCCCTCGCCGGGCGGAGCCCCGGACCCGGCGCCTGCGGCGCCGGGTCCGTTTCCGGTGGTGCCGGCACCGGTCCGGTTCCCTCCCTGGCGGCTCGCCCGGTACAAGATGACGCTGAGTCGCGGCGACACTGTAGGGCTGCGACGCTGAGTCGCGGCGACACTGTGGGGCGGTCCCGTGGCGTAGGCTCATCCTGTGAGCGGGCGACAGCGAGGGAGGCACGGCCGATGACCACCGGCCAGCAGGGCACTGGTTCGCCGGGCTCCGGCGCCGCGGGCACCGCGCCCCCTGAAAGCGGCCTTCCCGGTACAGGCCGGCCGGACGTGCTGGTCACCCGGCTTGACCCGGACATGCCGCTGCCCGCTTACGCGCGTTACGGCGACGCGGGCGCGGATCTGACCGCGGCGCAGGACGTCGACCTGGCGCCCGGGGAGCGGGCCGTGGTCCGCACCGGGATCGCGGTCGCACTGCCCGCGGGCTACGCCGGGTTCGTGCACCCGCGCTCGGGGCTCGCCGCGAAGCACGGGATCACCCTCGTCAACGCTCCGGGCACGATCGATTCCGGGTACCGTGGCGAGATCAAGGTGATCCTGCTGAACACCGACCCGCACCGGGTGGTGTCGCTGCGCCGCGGTGACCGCATCGCGCAGCTCATCGTGCAGCGGGTGGAGAACGCAACGTTCCGTGAGGTCACGGCCCTGCCGGACTCGGCTCGCGGGGATAATGGCTTCGGCTCGACCGGCGGGCACGCGGCGGGTATTCCGCCGCTCGCGCCCACGATCGGATAATCGAGCCGTCAGGCGACTGGAGGAGAGGGCAGTGTTCGGTCGGCGACGCAGCGCCGGTGACCGCGACCGCGGCCGCGACCTGGGCGATGAGGCAACGGCGGCCGGGGAGGCCGCGGTCGACGAGGCGCAGGGGGAGCCGCAGACCGGCCCGTGGGACGTGTCAGACCCGCACCCGGAACTGTCCCGGGTCGATCTCGGCAGCCTGCAGGTCCCGGTCCTCGAGGGGACGGACATCCAGCTGGTGTTCGCCGAACAGCACGGCGCGTGGGTGACGGTACGTCACCAGCTCAGCGAGATGCAGCTGCAGGCCTTCGCCGCGCCCAAGCGGAGCGGGCTGTGGGACGAGGTGCGCGGTGAGATCGCGGCGGAGATCGCGGGCACCGGCGGTCAGAGCACGGAGCGCGAGGGACCGTTCGGCACCGAACTGATCGCTCAGGTGCCCGCCGAGCCCGGGCAGCCCGCTGCCGGTATGCGACCGATCAGGTTCGCCGGCGTGGACGGCCCGCGCTGGTTCCTGCGCGCCCTGTTCGCCGGCGCCGCGGCGGCGGATCCCGCGGCCGCCGCGCCGCTCGAGGCCGTGTTCAGCCAGGTCGTCGTCGTCCGGGGCGAGCACCCGATGCCACCGCGCGACCTCCTGGAGCTCAGGCTCCCCGCGGAGGCCGCGGCCGCCCTCGAGGAACAGGCCAAGGCCCAGCAAGCGGAGCAGCAGAACCGCTTCACCCAGGCCGCTAACCCGTTCCAGCGCGGCCCGGAGATGACCGAGACCCGGTAGCCGGCGCGTTTTCCCTGGGACCCGCCTGCGCGGCGGCTGGCGTTGGAACTGCGTGGTTGCGGCTGGCGGCCCCTGGACGGGGCCGCCAGTCGTCGTTACTCGGACGAGAACAGGTTCTCCAGTTCGCCCTCGACGTCCTGCGAGGTGACGAAGAACAGCTCGTCTCCGGGCTGCAGCGGGTCCTGCGACTGCGGGACCAGCACCCGGCCCTCGCGCAGGATCGCCACGAGGGCGGCGTCGGCGGGCCAGTCGATCGAGCCGACCTCCTTGCCGGCCAGCGGCGCGTCGGCGGGCATGGTCAGCTCCACCAGGCTCGCCTCGCTCTGCCCGAACGTCATCAGCCGCACCAGGTCGCCGACGCTCACCGCCTCTTCGACGAGCGCCGACAGCAGGCGCGGCGTCGAGACGGCCACGTCAACCCCCCAGGACTCGTTGTAGAGCCACTCGTTGCCCGGGTGGTTCACCCGCGCCACGACCCGGGGCACCCCGTACTCCGTCTTGGCGAGCAGCGAAACGACCAGGTTGACCTTGTCGTCACCGGTCGCGGCGACGACCACGTTGCACCGGTCGAGCGCGGCGTCGTCGAGTGACGAGATCTCGCACGCGTCGGCGAGCAGCCACTCGGCCCGCGGCACGCTGTCCACCTTGATGGCGCTCGGCTTCTGGTCGATCAGCAGCACCTCGTGGCCGTTTTCGAGCAGTTCCCGCGCGATGGACCTGCCCACCGCGCCCGCCCCGGCGATCGCTACCCGCATCAGTGACCACTCCCATCGCGCTTCGCCAGGGCGCCGCAGATCCGGTCAAGCTCCGCTTCCTTGGCGATGACGTGCACCACGTCACCTTGCTGCAGTACCGTGCCGGGCTGCGGGACGATTGCCTCGCCGAGCCGGTCGATGAAGACGATCTTGGTCGCCGCCGACTGCTCGACCAACTTCACCGGCTCGCCGATCCAGTCGGGGCAGACGCTCGCCTGGCTGAGCACGATCTTGCCCGTCGCGTCCCGCCAGAGCGGCTCGGTGCTCTCCGGGAGCAGCTTCCGCAGGATCTGGTCGGCCGACCAGCGCACGGTCGCGACCGTCGGGATACCGAGCCGCTCGTAGACCTCGGCCCGGCGCGGGTCGTAGATCCGCGCCGCCACCTGCTGGACGCCGAACGTCTCGCGCGCCACCCGGGCCGCGATAATATTGGAGTTGTCGCCGCTGCTGACGGCCGCGAAACCGTCGGCGCGCTCAATCCCAGCCCTGGCCAGCACGTTGCGGTCGAAACCCATGCCGGTGACCCGGTCGCCCTTGAAGGACGGGCGGAGCCTGCGAAATGCCTCGGGGTCCTGGTCGATGACCGAGACTGTGTTACCGCGGTCTTCCAGAATGTGGGCGAGCGTCGAGCCAACCCGACCGCAGCCCATGATCACGATATGCACGACCCGTCCTTTCAGGTGCATTGCCGCGTCCGGGCGCTCGCAACGAGCGCCCCGCCAAAGCTATGCC
>DAHWEX010000421.1 GCA_027326205.1 Actinomycetota bacterium | reverse complement strand
GGCAGCTTCTCCAGCCCGCGAACGGCCTGCAGGAACAGCAGGTAGCCCGTCCACGGCGGTGACTCGCTGACGTCGCTCTGGATGATGTCCTTGCCCGGGCTGGCGGTCTGCAGCTGGACGAACGGGGTGCCGCCGCCGAAGGCGAGGTACGTCTTGACGTTGGTCTTGTGCGCGGCCTGGATGCCCGCGAGCACGTAGGTCAGCTCGCCCGCGTAGTCGGGGAACAGGACGCTCACGTCGGGGTGCTGCAGCAGCTGGGAGGTGACGGTGCTGGCGATCTGCGTCTGCCAGTTCGGCACCTCGACGTTCACCGCCGACAGCGTGCACTTCGGGCAGTCCTTCGCCAGCTCGGCCTGGATCGCGGCTTCCTCGATCGCCGTGGCCGGACCGGTCGCGGTCGACGTGATCGCGATGGCGTTGAACGGCTGGCCGTTGTGCTGCTCGATCGCCTGCTCGGTCGCCAGCGTGGCATCGAGCGCGTAGGGGTCATCGGTGTTGTAGGTGGTCCCGGCGCGCTGGTCCATCTGCGGCGTGCCCCCGTAGGTGCCCACCACGAGGCCGGCCTTCTGGGCCTGGGCGATCGCCGGCGCGCTCGTCGACGGGTCCATCGCGCACCCCATGATGACCGCCGCGTATCCCTGGTGGATCGCGTTCTCGATCGCGGTGTTGTGCTCGGCCGTCGTGCCGGTGTTGTTGAAGATCGTCGGCACCATGCCCGCGGCCTGGGCGATATTCGAGGCGGCCTGCGCGATCTCCTCGCAGGCGGCCAGCGCGCTGACGCCCGGGATGATCATGATCTTCTTCCCGGCCAGGTTAGCGATGCTGGGGATCTTGCCGCCGTAGTTGGGCCCGTAGTCGCTGAAGTTCGGAGTGGCCGCGTACTTGTTGACGTCGGCCAGCAGCGCGGAGATGTCCGCGCCGGTCGATGTTCCCGCACCGCTCGACGACGTCCCCGCACCGCTCGACGACGAGGTCCCCGTGCTCGGCTGGGCCGAGTTCGAGCTGCTTGACGAGCAGGCGGCGAGCAGCACCGCCCCGCCGACCGCTAGCGCCCCGAACGCGGCACGCGCGGTCCGGGGGCTGCGTCTCCTTATCCCGAAGTGTTCCATGCACCCTCGCATTTATCTCGACTTTCAGGGCCAGCCAGATCGCGCTGCCTGCTGGGTCATCCGGGCCGTGAGCGAGCCCTTTCGTCTTGCTCTCGCCCCCCGCAAGCACTTGACGGGATCATCGGGACGGGAAAGGTGATTGTCAACCGGCTGCCCGGCGAGATCGGGTCTCGCTTCGGTCTCTATCACCAGACCAGCACCGGACCACAAGGAATGCTGTTTTCTCACCACATAGCCCGGCCCGGGCCCGGCCCGGGCCCGGGGTCGAGGACGCGGCGATTCCATCAACCGAATTTATGACGCGGATAATCGTCGCCGATTTTCCTTGCGTGTCGTTGTGGGCAGGCACAGTCGTATAAGCGCCCGCTGTGCCCGGGCGGCATATTGTCAACAAGTTGCCACGAATTTAGGCTGGCGTCATGCCTGATCAAATGACCCCGGAGCCTGGCACCCTGGAGCGGGGGCGGCCGCTCACCGCCGCCGAGCTCCGCCACCGGGCGGACTGGATACGGCTGCAGACGATCGACCTGATCGCGCAGGCCGGCCTTGGCCACTACTCGTCGACGTTCTCCTGTGCCGAGCTGGTGTCGACGCTTTACTATCACGTGCTGCGGCTGCGCCCGAGCGAGCCGAACTGGCCGGACCGGGACCGCTTCCTGCTCGGCAAGGGGCACGTGGCCACGGGCCTGTGGCCGGTGCTGGCGGACCTCGGCTACTACCCGAAGGACTGGCTGAAGCAGTTCGGCCGGGTCGGCTCCCCGCTGAACGACCACCCGAACATGAAGCTGGCCCGGGGCATCGACTTCTCCTCTGGCTCCCTCGGGCACAACCTGTCGGTCGGCGCGGGGATGGCGCTCGCGGCCCGGATCGGCGGCCGCGACTACCGGACGTTCGTGCTGACTGGTGACGGGGAACTGCAGGAGGGCCAGGTCTGGGAGGCCGCGATGGCCGCGAGCCACTACAAGCTCGGCAACCTGATCGCAATCGTGGACGCGAACGGCTACTCCGGGGCGGGCAAGACGTCGGACGCGATCAACATCGAGCCGCTCGGCCGGCGGTTCGAGGCCTTCGGCTGGACGGTGCGCGAGATCGACGGGCACGACGCGGCGACCCTGAAGCGGACCTTCGACGAGCTCCCGGCCCCGGAAAGCGAGGAACCGGTGGCGGTCATCGCCCGGACCCGCAAGGGCCACGGCGTCGACTTCATGGAGAAGCAGCCGCAGGCCTGGCACCTCGGCCTGCTCAACTCCGAGCAGTATCAGGACGTGGTCGCCGAGATCAGCGCCCGGATGGAGCTCGCCCATGGCTGAGAAGAAAATGGTCGACGTCTTCAGCGACGTCGAGCGCGAGACCTCCATGGCCGCGAATCCGGCCGGCTACGCCGTGACCGAGCTCGGGGCCGAGGACGAGCGCATCGTCACGCTGGCCGCCGACATGTCCAACATGGTCGCGGAGTTCATCGCGAAGTTCCCCGAGCGCTACATCGAGGTCGGCATCGCGGAGACGAACTCGGTCTCGCTCGCGGCCGGCCTGGCCAGCGCGGGCCTGATCCCGTACGTCTACTCGATGGCGCCGTTCGGCATGCTGAAGGTCGCCGAGCAGTGGCGCAGCGACGTGGACTACAACCACCTGCCCGTGCGACTGGTGGGCCGGCTGTCCGGCGTCGCGATGGGGTACTTCGGCACCTCGCACTACGCGGTGGAGGACATCGCGGTCGCCCGCACGATGAACAACACGGTCGTGCTCTCGCCCGCCGACGCCGCGTCCTGCATCAGCCTGATGCGCTCGACCGCGAGCCTGGAGGTCCCGGTCTACATCCGGATCGCCGAGGCCGCTCCCAAGGTCTACGACGAGGCGCCCGAGTACGAGTACGGCAAGTGGCCGAGACTCCGCACCGGCGGCGACGTCACCCTCATCGGGCACGGCATGGGCGTCGGCCTGGCCGCGCAGGCGGCCGAGCTGCTGTTCGAGCACGACAGCGTCGAGGCCGACGTGTTCGACGCCGCCTACCTGCGGCCCTACGACGAGGCCGCCCTGCTGGCAAGCGCGGAGAAGACCGGCCGCGTGCTGACGGTCGAGGAGCACAGCGTGGTTGGCGGGCTCGCCGCGATCGTCGCGGAGACTGTCGGGCGGGCCGGGCTG
>DAHWEX010000418.1 GCA_027326205.1 Actinomycetota bacterium | reverse complement strand
ACCTGTTCGTCGTGCGGCCCGGGGAGAAGATCGCCACCGACGGCGTCGTGGAGTCCGGGAGCTCCGCGGTGGACACCTCGATGCTCACCGGCGAGCCGGTCCCCGCGGAAGTGACGGCCGGGGACGCGGTGGCGGGCGGGTGCGTGAACGCCAGCGGCCGGCTCGTGGTCCGCGCCACCCGGGTCGGCGCGGGCACCGAGCTCGCCCGGATCACCCGGCTGGTGGAGGAGGCGCAGCACGGCAAGGCCCCGGTGCAGCGGCTCGCCGACCGGGTCAGCGCCGTGTTCGTCCCGGTCGTCATCGCCGCCGCGGCCGCGACCCTGCTCGCCTGGCTGGCGACCGGGCACGGCCCCGGGGCCGCGTTCACCGCCGCGGTCGCGGTGCTGATCATCGCCTGCCCGTGCGCGATGGGGCTGGCTACCCCGACCGCGATCCTGGTCGGCACCGGCCGCGGCGCCCAGCTCGGCATCCTGATCAAGGGCCCCCAGGTGCTTGAGTCCACCCGGACGGTCGACACGATCGTGCTCGACAAGACCGGCACGGTCACCACCGGCAAGATGGCGCTCGCCGACGTCGTCCCGGCTAACGGCGAGGACCCCGACGAGATCCTCCGGCTGGCCGGGGCCGCGGAGGACGGCTCCGCGCACCCGATCGCCGCCGCCATCGCCGACGGCGCCAGGCAGCGGCTCGGCACCGGGCTGCCAGAAGCGGCGGAGGCCGCCAGCCATCACGGCCTCGGCGTCACCGCCGTCGCCGACGGGCACGCGGTGGCCGTCGGGCGCGCCGCCTGGCTGGAATCCGAATGGGCGCAGGCCGTTCCGGCGGAACTGGCGGCCCGTGCGGCCACGGCCGAGGCGGCGGGCCAGACCGCGGTGTTCGCGTGCTGGGACGGCAAGGTCCGCGGCGTGCTCGTGGTCACCGACACGGTCAAGCCGGGCTCGGCCGAGGCGATCGCCCGGCTGCGCGGCATGGGACTGCGCCCGGTCCTGCTCACCGGCGACAACGAGCGCGCCGCCCGCTTCGTGGCCGCCGCCGTCGGCATCGACGAGGTGATCGCCGGGGTACTGCCGGAGGGCAAGGCCACGGCGGTTAAGGAACTGCAGGCCGCCGGGCGGGTGGTGGCCATGGCCGGGGACGGGGTTAACGACGCCGCCGCCCTGGCCCAGGCCGACCTTGGCCTGGCCATGGGGACCGGCACCGACGCGGCGATCGAGGCCGCCGACCTGACCCTGGTCCGCGGCGACCTGCGGGCCGTCCCCGACGCGATCGACCTGTCCCGCCGCACCCTGGGCACCATCAAGGGCAACCTGTTCTGGGCGTTCGCCTACAACACGCTGGCCGTGCCGCTCGCCGCCCTCGGATTCCTCAGCCCGCTGATCGCCGGCGCCGCCATGGCCTTCAGCTCCGTGTTCGTGGTCACCAACAGCCTGCGGCTGCGCCGCTTCCAGCCCGCCGGGCAGCCGCGCACCCGCTGACCCGGCCGGCCGTCCTGCGCGAGGCCGGGCCCGTGCCCTATCCTCCCTAATGATGCGGGCCCCGGCCACCGGCGGGCTGGCGAGCCTATTGGAGGATGAATGTCCACACGGCGGCAAGCGAAGACGGACCGGCGGGCCCGGATCGAGGCGATGCGGGCCCAGGAACGCGCCAGGAAGCGGCGGCTGCGGCTGGCCTTGCTTGGCGGCGGCGGGGTCGCCGTCGCCGCGGTGATCGCGGTGGTCATCGCCCTAGCCGTCTCCGGGGGCGGCTCCTCCACCTCGGGGGGCACCAGTTCCGCCGAGGTGCTGCCGCCCGGGGTGACCGGGGCCACCACGACGGAGCCCGCCGCGCTGACCGTCGCGAACACCACCGGCATCAGCGGCGTGGTCGCCTACGACACCACGGGCTGGCCGACGTCCAGCAACAACGGCCCGGCGAGCCGGGCGCTCGGGCATAACCATGTCGCCGGGCCGGTCAAGTACTCGGTCACCCCGCCGGTCGGCGGTGACCACAACGCGACGTGGATGAACTGCGGCGTCTACGACCAGGCGGTCCCGAACGAGCGCGCGGTCCACAACATGGAGCACGGCGCGGTCTGGATCACCTACTCCCCCTCGCTGGCGGCCTCCGCGGTGAGCCAGTTGCGGGCGTTCTTCGGCCGGCAGACGGTGCTCAACCCGAGCGGCCAGGGCGGCTCCCGGTACATCGACCTGACCCCGTACCCGGGCCTGCCCTCGCCCATCGTCGTCTCCTCGTGGGGATTCCAGCTACGGCTCACCTCCCCCACCGACCCCCGGCTGCAGCAGTTCGTCAACAAGTTCCGGGTCTCCCAGCAGTACACCCCGGAATACGGCGCCCCCTGCACCGGCGGCCTCGGCACCCCCCTCCAGCAGTAGCAAGCCCGCGCGCGCTTTCCTCCCGACGGCATGGGTCGTGATCCGTCGTGATCCGACGTAATCTGCCGTGGGGCAAGCGGCGATCCGGCGGAAGAGCCGGCGCCAGGCCAGTTGCGCATTTTCGCAACTGCGATATCACTTGGTGTAAAGTACCGGGTGTGAGTATGCCGCTGTACCAGCTCAAGGCCGAGTTCTTCAAGACGCTGGGTCACCCGGCCCGGATCCGGGTGCTTGAGCTGTTGTCAGAGCGGGAGCGCGCCGTGAGCGAGATGCTGCCCGAGGTCGGCATCGAGGCCGCGAACCTGTCACAGCACCTGGCCGTGCTGCGCCGGTCGGGCCTGGTGACGACGCGGAAGGAGGGCTCGTCGGTGTTCTACTCGCTGACGAGTCCGCAGGTCGCCGAGTTGCTGCGGGTGGCGCGCGAGATCCTGACCGGGGTGCTGTCCGGGCAGTTGGAGGGGCTGCGCGCCGGGTAGTGGCTCACAGGTCGTTGCCCGGGTAAGAGAGGTTGAAGGACTTGTTGGCCAGCGGGAAGTCCGGCACGATCGTGTTCGCGAGGGCGACCGGGAGCGCGGGCCAGTTGAAAAAGCTCGGGTCGGCGACCTTGACCCGGGTGAGCGCGCCGTAGCGGTCTATCTCTACCCGGTGGACGATGGTCCCGCGCCAGCCCTCGGCGATGCCTACCCCGGAACGGGGGCCGCCGGGGCCGGGCAGCAGCGCGCCGGGCGCCGCGCCCAGGTAACCGTCTAGCCGGCGCACCGCCTCGGTGATGAAGCTGACGGCGGGCTGTACCTCCTCGGCCCGTGCGGTGAACCGGGCCAGCACGTCGCCGCCGGCCTGGCTGTAGGCGATGGCCGGGAACTCGATTCCTGGCAGCGGGTGATCACGGCGGGCGTCGGCGCCCAGGCCGCTGGCCCGGGCCACGTAGCCGAGGGTGCCGAGGCCCGCGGCTTGCGCCGCGGATAGCACCGCGGTGCCGGCGAAGCGGTCGCGGACCACGCCGTGGCCAAGCGCCAGCGCCACCACCTCCGCGGTGTCGGCGCCGATCGCGGCCAGCTCACCGGGGTCGGGCAGCGCCCGGACGAGGGCGCCGCCCGGGTGTATCGCGCCGCGCAGCAGCCGGTGGCCGGTCACCGTGTCGTTGACGCGCAGCAGCCGTTCCCTGATCCGCTGGGCGTGCGCGTTGAGGATGCCGTGGCCGACGTCGTTGCACAGCGCCCCTAGGTCCGCGACGTGGTTGTGCAACCGCTCCAGTTCCAGCAGCACCGCCCGGAGCCGCTGCTGCGGCTCGGGCACCTCCAGGCCGAGCGCGTCCTCGACGGCCAGGCAGAACGCCAGGGTGTGCCCGGCGGTGGTGTCCCCGCTGACCCGGGCGGCCAGCGCCGCCGCGTCACCCGGGGCGCGGCCGGCGAACAGCTTCTCGATGCCGCGGTGGGTGAACCACAGCCGGGCCTTGAGGTTCAGGATCGTCTCGCCGGCCACCGAGAACCGGAAGTGCCCGGGACCGATCATCCCCGCGTGGACGGGGCCGACCGGGATCTCGTACACGCCGGGTCCCTCGACGGTGCGGAACGGGTAGGGGCCGTCGGTGTCGCCGAAGGCCGGCGGTGCCCCCGCGTCGGCCAGCATGGGGTGCCAGCCGCGCGGCCAGTGGAAGTGCCGCACCAGCCGCCGCGGCAGCGGGTGGCCCTCGGGCACGACGCCGTACAGGTCGTGCATCTCGCGCTCGAACCGGCCGGCCGGGAACGACAGCCGGGCCAGGCTCGGCACCGCCGGCCGGCGCGGGTCGAGCGGCACGTGCAACTCGACCCGGCGGTCCGGTGCCGGGGCGGTGAACAGGTAGACCGCGCGGAGACTGGCGTCGTCCTCGTGCGCGGCGGCGAGCGCGAGGCGGAACCCCGTGTCCAGCAGGGAGCCCGCGGCGCCGGCCAGCTCACCGGGAGAGATCGTGCGGCGGTCCGTGGCCGGGGCGGCCGGGCTG
>DAHWEX010000415.1 GCA_027326205.1 Actinomycetota bacterium | reverse complement strand
CGGGGTCGTGGCCGTCCACCAGGATGCCCGATTCCCCGTCCTTGACCACCGTGCGCAGGCCGCCGACGCCCGCGGCCACCACCGGAGTGCCGCACGCCTGAGCCTCCAGGGCGACGAGGCCGAAGGACTCGGAGTGCGACGGGGTGAGCGTGACCGTCGCCGCGCGGTACCACTGGGCAAGCTCGGCCTGCGGGCACGGGGGCTCGAACCGGACGAGGTCGCTGATGCCGAGCCGGGCCGCCAGTTCGCGCATCCGTTCCGGGTCGGCCCGCTCCTGCCGCCCGCTCGGGCCGCCGACGATCACCACTTGCAGGGTCTTGCGCAGCTCCGGGTCGGTCTCCACCATCCTGGCGGCGGCCTTGAGCGCCACGTCGGGGCCCTTGAGCGGCTGCACCCGGCCGACGAAGAGCAGGACGACCGCGTCCTGGGCGACGCCGAGACGGCGGCGGGCCTCCGCCTGGCCGCCGGGGCCGTCGGGCCGGAACACGCTCAGGTCCACGCCCGGGTTGACGGTCTGCACCTTGCCGGGATCGGCGCCGTACATCTCGGTGAGCTGGCGGGCTTCCTCGGTCGTGTTCGCGATCAGCCGGTCGGCCGCGGCGATGACCTCGAGCTCGCCCCGGATCCGCATCTCCGGCTCGGCTGCGTCGCCCGTCGCGAGCGCGGCGTTCTTCACCTTGCCCAGCGTGTGCATCGACTGGACGAGCGGCACGCCCCAGCGTCCCTTGGCGGCCGCACCGACCTTTCCGGACAGCCAGTAGTGCGCGTGCACCAGGTCGTACCGGCCCGGGGCCGCCGCGGCCTCGGCACGCAGCACCTCGAGCGTGAACTGGCACACCTGTGCGGGCAGGTCGTGCTTGTCGAGTTCCTCGTACGGGCCGGCCGCGACGTTGTGCACGAGCACGCCCGGGGCGAGCTCGGTCAGCGGCGGCGTGTCCCGGCACACCGCGCGGGTGAAGATGTCCACCTCGGTGCCGAGCGCCGCGAGCCGCTTCGCGACCTGGACGACGTAGACGTTCAGACCGCCGGCGTCGCCGGTGCCCGGCTGGTCAAGCGGCGAGGTGTGGACGCTGAGCGTGGCGATCCGGCGGGGAAGGCCATTGGGCAGTCTGAACACAGATGTAAGCAACCGAAATGCGCCGCGATATCTTCCGGGGGTGCCGGGGCGGTCCGGGGCGGTCCTGGGCGGTCCGTAGGCCGGCGGCTAGGCTGACTCGCATGGGAACGCTTGTGCTGCTGCGTCATGGTGAAAGTGAATGGAACGCCAAGGGCCTGTTCACCGGGTGGGTGGATGTCGGCCTGGCTGAAAAGGGACGGCAGGAAGCCGCGGCCGCCGGGCGGATGCTCGTCGACGCCGGGCTTCGTCCCGATGTCGTGCACACGTCGGTACTCACCCGCGCCATCTCGACCGCGAACATCGCGCTTGAGGCGGCCGGCCTGAGCTGGCTGCCGGTGAGCCGCTCGTGGCGGCTGAACGAGCGGCACTACGGCGCGCTCCAGGGCAAGGACAAGGCCCAGACGCGCGCGGAGTTCGGCGACGAGCAGTTCATGATCTGGCGCCGGTCCTACGACGTGCCGCCGCCCCCGCTCGCGGACGACGACCCGTTGTCCCCGGCCGGCGACCCGCGCTATGCGACGCTGCCGCCCGAGTACCTGCCGCGGACGGAGTGCCTGCGGGACGTCCTGCAGCGGATGCTGCCCTACTGGTACGACGCGATCGTCCCCGATCTCGCCACGGGCAGGACCGTGTTCGTGGTGGCGCATGGCAACTCGCTGCGCGCTCTGGTCAAGCACCTGGACGGGATCAGCGACGAGGCGATCGCCGAGCTCAACATCCCGACCGGCATCCCGCTGCTGTACGAGCTTGACCACAACTTCGCGCCGACGGGTGCCGGCGGGCGCTACCTGGACCCGGAGGCGGCCAAGACGGCTGCCGAGGCGGTGAAGAACCAGGGGCGCTGAAGAACCAGGGGCGCTGAAGCGAGCGGATGGTGAATGGGCCTGGCGCGGAACATGATCTGGAGTTGTCCGGAAGGTGAACATCCGGAAAAGAGTGAATTTTCCGGCAACTTGCCGATTGTGGGGGCCCCGGAAGGTCCACGTACCATCAGGTATGTGAGTACGGACTGGTCACAGCCCCGGGTGCGGCCGTGGTGGCGCACCTCCTCGCGAGGCCGGGATATGCCATGGCGATAAGGACGCGCACCGGGAAGGCAGTGCGGCAGCAGCGCAGCGCACGGCCCCGGGCCGCGCAGCAGCCCGCGAAGCTGCCGCCGGGCATCGCCTCCGTCCTCGCCGTACTTTCGTCTTCCGCCGTCGTCGTGGACAGCGAGGACCGGGTGCTGCGCGCGAGCGCCGCCGCCCGGTCCTTCGGCATCGTCAAGGGCGACCGGCTCATGGTGAGCGAGCTCGCCGCACTCGCCCGGCAGGTGCGCAGGGACGGCGAGATCCGCGAGGCGGAGTTCGAGGTGCCCGTGCCGCGCTTCGGCGGCCGGACCACCACCTTCGCGGTGCGGGTCGCCCCGCTCTCCGGCGCCGTCGGCGGGGGCGGGCTCGTGCTGGTGCTCGCGGAAGACCAGACGGACCGGCACCGGGTGGAAGAGGTCCGCCGGGACTTCGTGGCGAACGTCAGCCACGAGCTGAAGACCCCGGTGGGCGCCCTCGCGCTGCTCGCGGAGACGATCGAGGACGCGGCCGACGACGAGGAGGCGGTGCGCAGGTTCGCCGGCCGCATGCGGCAGGAGGCGGCGCGGCTGACGTTCCTCGTCCAGGACCTGATCACGCTCTCCCGGATCCAAGCGGCCGAGCCGGTGCCCGACCCGAGGCCGGTGCCCATCGACGCGGTGGTGGCCGAGGCGCTGGACCGGTGCCGGATGAAGGCGAACGCGCGCGGCATCACGCTCGCGTCGATCGGCGTCCGCGGGCTCGGCGTGCTCGGCGAAGAAGACCTGCTCGTCACCGCGGTGCGGAACCTGCTTGAGAACGCCGTCGTCTACAGCCCCGAGCGAACCCGGGTGGTGGTGTGCGTGAAGAAGCCGGGCGACGGCGGAGTTGAGATCAGCGTCACCGACCAGGGAATCGGCATCCCCGAACGTGATCTTGAGCGGATCTTCGAGCGCTTCTACCGCGTCGACCCGGCTCGCTCGCGCGCTACCGGCGGCACCGGACTCGGGCTCGCCATCGTGAAGCACGTGACGGTCGCGCACGGCGGCAAGGTCACGGTGCGGAGCGTGGAGGGCGCGGGCTCTACCTTCACCCTGTGGCTGCCGCTGCGGGCCGACCATGACGGCGCAGGCGCCGACCGTGCCTAATCGCTTCCCTGCCGATTCCGCCCTTTCCCCACCTATTCCGCTTCCGCGCGACCCCATCAGGAGGGGGACTTCAGTGACACGTGTGCTCGTTGTTGAGGACGAAGAGTCGTTCAGCGACGCGATCTCCTACATGCTCCGCAAGGAGGGGTTCGAGGTGGCTGTCTGCGCGACGGGCCCGGACGCGCTCGACACCTTCGACCGCACGGGAGCGGACCTGGTGCTGCTCGACCTGATGCTGCCCGGGCTGCCGGGCAGCGAGGTGTGCCGTTCGCTGCGCGAGCGGTCGAGCGTGCCCGTTATCATGCTGACCGCCAAGGACAGCGAGATTGACAAGGTGGTCGGTCTTGAGCTCGGCGCGGACGACTACGTCACGAAGCCGTTCTCCTCGCGGGAGCTCGTGGCCCGGATGCGGGCCGTGCTCCGCAGGCGCGGTGACGTCGAGGACGTAGCCGACGCGACGCTTGAATCCGGGCCGGTGCGGATGGACGTTGAGCGGCATGTGGTCAGCGTGCGCGGCGATCACGTGCAGTTGCCGCTGAAGGAGTTCGAGCTCTTGCAGGTGCTGCTGCGCAACGCCGACCGGGTCCTCACCCGGATGCAGCTCATCGACCGGGTGTGGGGCGCCGACTACGTGGGCGACACCAAGACGCTGGACGTGCACATCAAGCGGCTGCGCGCCAAGATCGAGACCGACCCGGCCAAGCCCCGGCACATCGTGACCGTCCGGGGCCTGGGGTACAAGTTCGAGTCGTCCGGGTGAGGTAGCCCGCGGCCAACAGCGAGGGGCCCGTCCCGCCAGCGTGGCTGGCGGGACGGGCCCCTTCGCGTTTTTCCTGGCTGTTGTTTTCCTGGCTATGTTTTCTGGCGTTTCGCTGGGTCGGTACGGCTACGGCCGGGTCAGGGGGTCGGCGTCGCCGTGGCGGTCGACGTCGGGGTAGCCGTGCCAGTGGCGGTGGCGCTGCTGATCGGCGTCGCGGTCGATGTCGAGACCGCCGCCGCGCCGGTCTGCGCCGCCGCCGGCGGGGAGAACGTCGACCACTGGTAGGACTGGGGCTCGACCGGCACCTGGAGGGTCACCGAGCCGGCGCGCTCGAAGCTGAACGTGACCGGGATCGTGCTTCCGCCGGTGAGCGGCTGCGAAACGGTGTCAAGCACGACGTCGGGCGTGGGGCCGGTGAGGTTGACGGGGGCGCCGCCCGCGGGGAGCTGCACCGTTCCGCCGGTCACGGTGACGCTCTTGGCCCACCCGGCCGCGGAAATGCTCTGCAGCGCGTCGCCGCTGCTGTTGCCGTTGTAGATCGACACGAACAGGCCGGCCGACGAGCCGGCCGGCACCGACGAGCCCGTCGGCGCGCCCAGCACGAACGCGTTGGTGATCCTGATCCCGTTGAAAACGGTCTGCGCGCCGGAGGATGCGGCGTGGAATTGCAGCGTCGGGGCATTTTGCCCGGCTTCGCAGCCGGCCACAGCCGGAATCAGCAAGGCCAGGACGCCAGCACCAAGCAGCAGGCGGCCAGCGGGGGTCTTCCCGAAGCTTGCGCGGATCACGGCGGATGCCTCCTCAATCAGAAATACGGAAGGGGAACTCACTCCCGTTAAGGCCAGGTGGCCTGACGGTCCACTACAGGCCGTAGAAATCGTATCGGTTCACGGAACGACCGATACGCCGGGGCGGGATTTAGGCCTTGCCGAGGCTGGCGCCGTCGAGCTTGAGCTTGCCGAGGGCCTGGGCGAGCTGGAAGTTCCCGGACAGATCGCGGACCGTCGCCGCGGTGGCGTCCTGGTAGACCAGCAGCAAGGTCAGGCCGGCCGGGTGGTACGCCCCGCTGAGCACCCCGCCGGTGTCCGCCGCCGCTACCGCTGCGCCGTCGCCGTAACTGGCGATGAGGGCGGGCAACTGCCTGATGACCGAGCCGGCGCCGGCGAAGTACAGGCTCACGTGCGCGGCGACCGCCTGCGCGGCGACCCGGCCGAGTGCCGTGCTGCAGCCGCAGCCGGCGGGGATGAGGGCGACCACCGACGGCGCCAGCGACCGCACCGGCACGGCGCGGCCGGCCAGCTGGACGGTGCCCGTGGGCAGCGGCGCGATGGCGCCGGGCGACGCGGCGGCCTGCGCGGACGGCTGGGCCGCCAGCGTCGGGGCGGCGGCCGGGCTCATCGTCGCCACCGACAGCAGCGCTCCGCCGACTAGGGAAATCGCCAGGCAGGCCGCGATCAGCGGGATGATCGCCGTCGGCGCGCCGAACCTCAGGACGCGCGGCGGGCGGAAGATCCGCAGCAATCGCCGCCGCCGCCGGCTGGCACGCAACTCGCGCCGGTAGGCGAGCACGTCACGATCGAGTTCCCTGGCGTCGTCAGGGATCACGATGTTGACCGGGGGCAGGCTGCCGTCGTCCCGCCCCGGCTCGCTGAAGCTCACTGGCACCTCTTCTGGCCGCGGCCACTGGACCGTTTCCTTAAGTATGGGCCAGGACTGGCCCGTGTGCCGACTCGCGCGCGGTGATTTAGACCGCTTGCCGTGGGCCCTCAGGTAGACTAGGGGTACCTATCGTCAGCGGCGATGTACCCGGGCTGCGGCCGAGGTGGCGCGACGAAGACTGTGCCGACTGC
The DNA here is from genome assembly GCA_027326205.1 of Actinomycetota bacterium. GTDB lineage: Bacteria > Actinomycetota > Actinomycetes > Streptosporangiales > Streptosporangiaceae > Trebonia. The sequence goes on along the minus strand of DAHWEX010000415.1, from coordinate 7,667 downwards.
TGTGGATGCCTGTCGAGCAAACTGTTGTGTGCTCGAAATTGGGGTACTGACCTGCATATTTGCCGGCAGGGGCATTTTATCGGCGGTCTAGGCCGTGGTAAGATAGCCTTCAGCGGAAGGGGTACTTGCCAGATGTCTTTTAAGGTCGGCGATACCGTCGTTTACCCCCACCATGGGGCTGCTCGCATCGAAGCCGTTGAGACTCGCACGATCAAGGGCGAGGAGAAGACTTATCTGGTCCTGAAGGTCGACAAGGGCGACCTGACCGTCCGGGTTCCCGCGGATAACGCGGAACTTGTCGGTGTTCGGGACGTTGTGGGCGCTGAAGGGCTTGAACGAGTGTTCGAGGTGCTGCGCGCACCGCACACCGAGGAGCCTACCAACTGGTCGCGTCGGTACAAGGCCAACCTGGAGAAGCTCGCCTCCGGTGACGTGAACAAGGTCGCCGAGGTTGTCAGGGACCTGTGGCGCAGGGACAAGGAGCGCGGGCTGTCCGCCGGCGAGAAGCGCATGCTCGCCAAGGCGCGGCAGATCCTCGTCAGCGAGCTCGCACTCGCCGAGAAGACCAACGAGGACAAAGCCGAGGCTCTCCTGGACGAAGTGCTGACGAACTGACCAACTGGGCCACGCATGGCCGGCGTCCAGGACGCCTCACCAGTTGTTGGTCAGTTCCCGCTAGTCCGGGGGGACCATTCCCCGGCCCCCCCGATGCGCCTGCGGCGCAGTGGTGAAATTTACGAGTGACGGCCTGGCCCGAAGGTGGGCAGGCCGTCACTCGTTTTATGGCCTGACATGGACCAAGGCCGGCGACCTCGGGCCGTCGTGGCGCCAAGGTGGATCGTTGACGCGGGAACTGTCGGCCGCTGGCCGCGGGCTGCGGGCCGCAGTGGCGGGTCGGTAGGGTTCTCTGTCGTGGAGAACTTGCCTATGGTCGGGCTTGGGGTGGATGTTCATCCTTTTGAGGCTGGGCGGACCTTGTACCTGGCGGGGCTTGAGTGGCCCGGGGAGACGGGGCTTGCCGGGCACTCTGACGGGGATGCCGCCGCTCATGCTGCTTGTGATGCCCTGTTGTCGGCAGCGGGACTTGGGGACCTTGGGACGCACTTCGGGACGTCACGGCCGCAATGGGCCGGGGCACCCGGTACCGCGCTGCTCCGGGAGACCGCACGGCTCGTCGCCGAGGCCGGGTGGGCCATCGGTAACGTCGCCGTCTACGTGATCGGCAACCGGCCCAAGATTGGGACGCGCCGCGCGGAGGCGGTCGCGGTGCTGAGCGAGGCCCTCGCGGGCGCGCCGGTCTCCCTCTCGGCGACCACGACCGACGGCCTGGGCCTCACCGGTCGCGGCGAGGGCATCACCGCGATGGCCACCGCCCTGGTCGTCAGGCGCTGACCTTCTATCAGTTCTAGCGAGTGCGCGACCTCCTATCGGTTTCGGTCACTTTCCCGCCCGGCATGTCGGGATATGTGACGCAGGAATCGATAGGAAGTGATCCCGGGTAGCTAGAACTGATGGGGAGTGGAGGTTACTCGTCCTCGTCGTCCGCAGGCGGGGCGGGCATTGAGCGGACCCGGTTCAGCCGGGGCACCGAGGCGAACGGGGCCGTGGCGAACGGCGGGGCGTCGTCGTCGAGTTCCGGCGGGGCCGGGCGGGCGGCGGGAGCGTCGTCATCCTCGTCGTCCTCACGGGCGCGGTAGACGACGCCGGCGAATTGCTCGGTGTCCCTGGTGTCCCTGGTGTCCCAGTAGTCCACGGGCGTCGGCGTGTTGCGGGCACTGTTGCTCGCGTACCGGATGCCCTGCGGCTTCGGCGTCACCACGGGCACCTCCACCGTCGGCGGGGCGGGCTCGCCTGCCGCTTCCCCGGCTTCCCCGGCTTCCTCGGCCGGAGCGGCCGCGGACACCACCTCGTTCGCCATGGTCGGCGGGTGTGCCTCCTGAGCCACGTCAGCTTCGCGCGCCGCCTGCGCCGGCGGTGCATCCGGGGGCATTTCCGGCGGCGTTTCCTGGGTCTCGGCAATCAGCGGAACCGACTGGGCCGGCTCTGCCTCCGGCACCGTGTCGGCCGACGGCCTGGGCTGCGGCGGGGGCGGGGGCGCGATTGTCATCGCGGTCACCGGAACGGGGGCGGTCGGCTCGCCGACCGGGAACGCGTCCTGTGGCTCGGTCGGAGCGGCGGTGACCGCGGGAGCGGAGACCGTCGGCGGTTCCGCGGCGGCCACTGGCGGTTCCATGGCGATCGTGGGCGGTTCCATGGCGGCCGCGGGCGCCGCCGGCAGGGCGATGGGCGCGGCGGACACCGCGGCGGGAAGAGCCGGAAGGTCGGGCGGCAGCGCCCCGGGTACCGACGGCGCCTGCGTCCTCGACTGGCGCAGCATCGTCAGGAGCAGGCTGAACGCGAGCAGTACCGCGACGACGGGCGCGGCGGCCACGATGCCTTCCGTGGTGCGGTGCCGCAGGGAGAAGTTCGCGGCGTGCAGTACGTCGGTCGTCCCGATCGCGGCCAGCAGGACGACGAGCACCAGCCAGGCCCATGCGCGCGCCCACCAGCGCCCGTCGCGGAGCATGACCGCGGCCAGGCAGGCGATCACCAGCACGGCATCGAACAGCCCCGGGTAATAGCGGGCGAGTTGGGGAGACACACCGCCCAGCAGCGCGATCGCGTGTACTCCGGCGTAGGAGAAGACGAAGGTCGCCCCGGCTACGGCGATAACTACGAGCGCGACGAGCACGTTGACCAGGCGGCGGGTCCAGTTGCGACCCTGGGCCGGCAGATCCCGTTGAGGACTGTTCATCAGGGATGTCGTTCCACTTACCGAGACGGACCCTCTCGGGTGCTTGTACGGGGAATTGACTGGTGACGCATGCTCACGGTATCGGGGTTGGTAGTGGATTGGAACGATCTCGGGCGCCGGCGAGGTGTGTCGCCGCAACGGCGGCGCGGGCCCGGATACCGTACGCTAACGTTCGTGACGCTCCGCCTGTATGACACGGAATCCAGGTCAGTGCGCGAGTTCCGGCCGGTCACGCGGGGGAAAGCATCAGTCTACCTGTGTGGCGCGACGGTCCAGGGAACTCCCCATCTCGGCCACCTGCGCTCGGCGGTGTGCTTCGACATCCTGGTGCGCTGGCTGGAGGCCTCCGGGTACCAGGTGACGTACTGCCGGAACGTCACCGATGTCGACGACAAGATCCTGCAGGCCGCGGCCGCCGGGGACATCCCCTGGTGGGCGGTGGCCGAGCGGCACCTGCGGGAGTTCACCGCCGCCTACGCGCTGGTCGGCTGCCGGCCACCGGACGTGGAGCCGAGGGCCACCGGCCACATCCCCGACATGCTCTCGCTCATCGGGCGACTGGTGCGGAACGGGCACGCCTACCTCACGGCCGGGGACGTGTACTTCAACGTGAACAGCGACCCGGACTACGGCGCGCTGTCCCGGCAGAACCCGCAGGACATGCTGGCCGGCGAGGAGAACACGACGCACAAGAAGGATCCCAGGGACTTCGCCCTGTGGAAGGGCGCGAAGCCGGGCGAGCCGGCCTGGCAGGCGCCCTGGGGCCGGGGCCGGCCCGGGTGGCACATCGAGTGCTCGGCGATGGCCACCTCCTACCTCGGTTCCACGTTCGACATCCACGGCGGCGGCCAGGACCTGATCTTCCCGCATCACGAGAACGAACGCGCCCAGTCCCGGTCCGCGGGCGACGACTTCGCCCGGAACTGGATGCACCACGGGCTGGTCACGATCGCCGGCCAGAAGCTGAGCAAGTCGGCGGGAGAGGCCGTGACCGCCGTGGACGCGCTGCAACGGGTCCGCCCGCAGGAACTCCGCTACTACCTGGGCCAGGCGCACTACCGCTCCCCGATCGAGTACTCGGCCGACGCGCTCGAGGACGCAGCCGCCGCCTACCAGCGCATAGAGCGTTTCGTCACCCGTGCCGAGCACGCACTGGGCCGCGCGGTCCCGCCGCAGGGGCTGCCGCTCTCCTTCGCCGCCGTGCTCGACGACGACCTGGGCGTGCCGTCCGCGCTCGCGGCCCTGCACGCCACAGTCAGGGACGGCAACTACGCTCTAAGCACGGGGGACACCGAAAGCGTGGCTACCTGCCTCGCGCAGGCACGGGCCATGCTCGAGATCCTCGGTCTCGACCCGCACACCCCGGCCTGGCAGACGGGCGACCCGGACGGCCGCCTGCGGGGGGTGGTGGACGCCCTGGTCGCACTCGCACTCAGGCAACGAGAGGCGGCGCGAGCACGGGGCGACTATGCTTCGGCGGACTCCATCAGGGACTCCCTGGAGGACTCCGGGGTCGTGGTCGAGGACACGCCGGAAGGCACCCGGTGGGAACTAGCGCAATGAACTGGCGGAGCAGGAAAAGATGAGCGGGCAGAACAAGGGCGGTCAAGACGGCCGGACACCGGGCGGCGGCTACTCCAAGCGCGGCAAGCCTCGCCCCGGCACGGGCGGAAACCGCCGCGACAGGCTCGAAGGCAAGGGCCCGACGCCGCCCGCTTACCTGCGTCCGGGCCACCCCGCGCAGCGGTCCGCGGCCAAGGCGGCCCGCGGCGACGGCCGGCCGGGCCAGCGGGGCGACGGGCGGGACGCGGGCAACCGCGGCGAGTCGGTTAACGACCACGCGGCGGCCAGGGGCAGCGGTGCCAGGCCGGAGATGGTCGCGGGCCGTAACTCCGTCGTGGAGTCGCTGCGGGCGGGAATCCCCGCGATGGCGCTGTACGTCGGGGGCCGGGCGCATGAGGACGAGCGCGTCGCCGAGGCGGTGCAACTCGCGGCGGAGGGGGGCATCGCGGTCCTCGAGGCCGGGCTCTCCGAACTCGACCGGCTGACCGGCGGCGCGATTCACCAGGGCGTCGCGCTCCGGGTGCGCCCCTACGAGTACGCGCACCCGGAAGACCTCGCCCGCGGTGACAGGTCAGCCCTGCCGCTCATCGTGGCGCTCGATGGCGTGACCGACCCCAGGAACCTCGGGGCGATCGTCCGGTCCGCCGCCGCGTTCGGCGCGACGGGCGTGGTCGTGCCCGCTCGCCGGTCCGCCGGCGTGACGGCGGGCGCGTGGAAGGCGAGCGCAGGCGCGCTCGTCCGACTGCCTGTCGCCCAGGCTGTCAACCTCACCCGGACGATCGAGGGCTACAAGAAGGCCGGCTTCTTCGTCGCCGGGCTCGACGCGGACGGGGACACAGACCTGCGGGAGATGTCGATCGCCGACGGCCCGATGGTTCTCGTCGTCGGCTCGGAGGGACGCGGCCTCTCCCGGGTCGTCGCGAACGCGTGCGACATGATCGTGTCGATCCCGATGGCGTCGGGCAACGAGTCACTCAACGCCGGCATCGCCGCCTCGATCGCGCTGTACGAGATCGCCGGGGTCCGCGCCCGGCAACATTAGCCGACAGGAGGAGAAACCGCAGGTCAGTCGCGGTTTCAAGATCGATTGTCGGCATTGTCCGCTAGGGTGGTGGCCCCCGGGGTGGGTGGGTTGGCGTCTAGGTCGTTAATCGCCCGGACGCGCCTGCGCCGGCCGCCCCTCTGACGTCAGGGACGGCCGGCGCAGGCGGCGCAACGATCCGTTCGGGATGGAATCCCTAGCGGGCCGACCTGGCCAGGGCGATGCGGACCGCGCCGCCGTCGCCGACCGGTTGCGGCTCCGCCGCAACCTCCGCGGCCGGGACCACGGTCAGCTCCGTGGCCAGCGTTTCCCCGGCGATGAACGCCGCGTGCGCGCTGACCGCGTCCGCGGTCGCGCCGTCCGCGCCGACCACCAGCGTGACCCGGTCGGAGACGTCGAAGGCGGCGTCCCGGCGAGCCTGCTGGATGACGCGGACCACGTCGCGCGCGGTGCCTTCGGCCTGGAGTTCCGGGGTGACCGCGGTGTCCAGCGCGATGAGGCCGTTGCCTCGCGGCAGCGACGTCGTCGAGTCGGGGTCGGCGGCGGCCAGCACCAGCTCGTACTCGCCGGGCTGGAGATCGAGGCCGGCCGCGGTCACGATGTCCCCGTCCCTGGTCCACGCGCCCGCCTTGACCGCCCTGATGACCTCCTGCACCTGCTTGCCGAGGCGCGGGCCGAGCACCCGCGGGTTGACCGACAGCCGGAACTCGCCAAGGCTGGCCGGGTTGTCGTTCAGGACCAGGTCCTTGACGTTGACCTCGTCCTTGACGAGGTCGGCGAACTCGCGCAGCGTCGGTGCCGCCGCGTGGGCCACGGTCAGCGTCGCAAGCGGCAGGCGAACCCGCAGCTGGCGTGCCTTGCGCAGGCTCAGCGCGGCGCTGCACACCTCCCTCGTCAGGTCCATCGTGGCCGCGAGCGTGTCGTCCGACGGCCAGTCGCCGACGTCGGGCCAGTCCTCGAGGTGCACGCTCTCGCCCCCGGTCAGACCGCGCCAGATCGTCTCCGTGGCCATCGGCAGCAGCGGTGCCGCCGCCCGGGTGACGGTCTCGAGCACGGTCCACAGGGTGTCGAGCGCGTCGGCGTCGCCCTCCCAGAACCGCGAACGCGACCGGCGGATGTACCAGTTGGTCAGCAGCTCCAGGTAGTCGCGCAGCGTCTGGCAGGCGCCCGCGATGCCGTACCCGTCGAGCTGCTCGCCGACCTCCTCGACCACGGCCTTCGTCTTGGCGAGGATGTAGCGGTCGAGCACGTGCACGCTGTCCGTCCGCTTACGGGCCTCGTAGTTCTCCGCGTTCGCGTACAGCGCGAAGAAGTAGTACGAGTTCCACAGCGGCAGCAGCGCCTGCCTGACCCCCTCGCGGATCCCCTGCTCGGTGACGACCAGGTTGCCGCCGCGCAGGATCGGGCTGGCCATGAGGAACCAGCGCATCGCGTCCGAACCGAACGCGCCGAAGACCTCGTTCACGTCCGGGTAGTTGCGCAGGCTCTTGGACATCTTGCGGCCGTCGTTGCCGAGCACGATCCCGTGGCTGACGCAGCTGGTGAAGCTCGGCCGGTCGAACAGCGCCGTCGCCAGCACGTGCAGCGTGTAGAACCAGCCCCTGGTCTGCCCGATGTACTCGACGATGAAGTCGCCCGGGTAGTGGGTGTCGAACCACTCGCGGTTCTCGAATGGGTAGTGCACCTGGGCGAACGGCATCGACCCCGACTCGAACCAGCAGTCGAGCACCTCGGGGACGCGCCGCATCGTCGACTCGCCCGTCGGGTCGTCGGGGTTGGGCCTCGTCAGCAGGTCGATACCGGGACGGTGCAGGTCGTCGGGGCGCACGCCGAAGTCCGCTGCGAGCTCGTCCAGGCTCCCGTACACATCGGTGCGCGGATAGTCCGGGTTGTCGCTCTGCCAGACCGGGATCGGCGAGCCCCAGAACCGGTTGCGGCTGATCGACCAGTCGCGCGCGTTCGACAGCCACTTGCCGAACTGCCCGTGCTTCACGTGCTCCGGCACCCAGGTGATCTCCTCGTTCAGCTCGACCATCCGGCCGCGGAACTTGGTGACCTCGACGAACCAGCTAGAGACCGCCTTGTAGATGAGCGGGCTGCGGCACCGCCAGCAGTGCGGGTAGGAGTGCGTGTAATCGGACTGCTTGAAGAGGGTCTGGTCTTCCCTGAGGCGCCTGACGATCGACTTGTTCGCCTCGAAGACGTGCTCGCCCGCCCAGTCCCTGACCATGGGCAGGTACTTGCCCTGGTCGTCGACCGTGAGCACGA
>DAHWEX010000509.1 GCA_027326205.1 Actinomycetota bacterium | reverse complement strand
TCCGGCAGCGCGAACGAGTCCACGCCCTCCGCGCCGGCCTTGAGCAGCAGCCCGGGGACCGCCGCCATCAGCTGGTTCTCGTCCCGCTTGGTCCCGCTGGTCCACTCGGGGAACTTGCGCATCGCGTCGGCGACCGCGCGCTCCGGCGAGCCAGGCTCCGCGAGGACCAGCGCGCGGAAGGCCCGGGCGAGGCCGCCGAGGGTCAGCGCGAACAGCGGCGCCCCGCAGCCGTCCACGCCCACCGCGGCGACCGGTTCGCGCGCGAGGTCCTCGATCGTCCGCCTGATGTGCAGTTGCAGCGGGTGCTCGGGGGAGAGGTAGGTCTCGGTGGGCCACTCGTTGGCGATGCAGGTGGCCAGCATCGCCGCGTGCTTGCCCGAGCAGTTGTACCGGACCCGCGACTCCGGCTCCTGGTCCCGCGGGCAGGACCTGATCAGCCGCCGCGCGGTGGCCTCGTCGAGCGGCAGCGACGGCGGGCACCGCAGGTCGTCCGCGGTGAGCCCGGCGTAGTCGAGGATGTCGTGCACCCCCTGGACGTGGAAGTCCTCGCCGGAGTGGCTGGCGGCGGCGAGCGCGAGGAGCTCTCCCTCGATCGTCAGCCCGGCGCGCAGCATCGCCGCGGCCTGCAGCGGCTTGTTGGACGAACGCGGGAACACCGGGGTGTTGGCGCTGCCCGCGGTGAACGCGTACAGGCCGTCGGGGCCTATCGCCACGATGCTGCCGCGGTGCCGGGACTCCACGAATCCGGACCGGATCACCTCAGCGAGCACGGGGTTAGCGACTACGTCGCTCACGGTCAACTGCTCCAAAGGGGTCACGCGAGACATTATGGCCGGTCGATGTGCATCGCCCGCCATTCTTTGCCTGATAGGTCTAGTGTCGTCCGTTAACGACCGATACGCCAGCCCGCCGCCGGAGCCGGCCGGAAACAGGCCGGAGGCAGGCAGTAAACAGATTAGGCTGACCTCTCGTGCGAGCGGTAGTGCAGCGGGTCACCCAGGCGAGCGTGACCGTCGACGGCGAGGTGATCGGCTCCATCGACGAGCCGGGCCTGCTCGTCCTCGTCGGCGTGACCCACGACGACGACAAGGACACGGCCAGGAAGCTGGCGGCCAAGCTCTGGGGGCTGCGGATCCTCGACGGCGAGAAGTCCTGCTCCGACCTCGGCGCTCCGCTGCTCGTGGTGAGCCAGTTCACCCTGTACGCCGACACGGCCAAGGGCCGGCGGCCGAGCTGGAACAACGCCGCGCCGGGGCCGGTGGCGCAGCCGCTGGTCGCCGCCGTCGTGGACGAACTGCGCGGCCTCGGCGCGCGGGTCGAGACCGGCGAGTTCGGCGCGGACATGAAGGTGGCCCTGCTGGGCGACGGCCCGGTGACCATCATCATCGAACTGTAGGACGTCAGCCCGCGGCGCCGACCCTGGCCTTGGTCAGCCCGGCGAGGTCGCACTGCTGCCGCGCCGCCAGCGAAACCGGATCGGACTTGGCGAAGGAGTTGCGGCAGAACGCCCTCGCCTGCGCCCCGCAGTAGTGCAGGCTGCCGGCGCCGGTGCTGCTGGGCACGACCAGGCTCACGCAGCCGTTCGCCGAGGTCCCGTAGGAGTCCCCGCTGACCGCGCTCCAGACGCCGATGGCCGCCCCCGCCGCGACCACGGCGGCGACGATGAGGTACACGATCCGCTTCCCGCGCGGGGAAAGCGAGAGCGAGCCGTCGATCTGGTCGCTGCCGAGCCGGGTTTTGCTATACATCGCAACCTCACTCATATTCGCTCCATTGTAGAGAATTTAAGAACTGGTGTGCGTCAGCGCGGGGCCGGAGATGTCGAGGTGTTACCGTCTGCTGTAGCGCGGCCCGCAACGGAGCGTGCTGCCTGCGACACGGAGGTGACAAGAAGTGGTTACCCGTGACACCCCTTGGCCGGACGGAACCCCCTGCTGGGTAGACCTCGGTGCCGGGGACATCCCCAAGGCGGTCAGCTTCTACTCCAGCCAGTTCGGCTGGACCGTGCGGCAGGGCGGCCCGGAGGTCGGCGGTTACTCGATGGCCCAGCTCGACGGCAGGAACGTCGCGGGCATCGGCCCGGTCATGGGCCCGCCGGGGACGCCGAGCGCCTGGGCCGCTTACTTCGCGTCCAGCGACGCGGACGCCACCGCCGCCAAGATCAAGAGCGCGGGCGGCACGCTGCTGATGGAACCGACGGACGTGATGGACGTCGGGCGGATGGTGTTCGCCGCCGACACCGCCGGCGCGACGTTCGGTATCTGGCAGGCGCGCAGCCACACCGGCGCCCAGGTCGTGAACGTGCCGGGCGCGTTCACCTGGTGCGAGCACATGAGCTTCGACTTCGAGGGCGCGAAGGCGTTCTACGCGGCGGCCTTCGGCTACGAGTACGGCGACATGTCAAGCGGCGGGTTCAGCTACGCGACGCTGCTCATCAACGGCCAGCAGGTGGTCGGCGGCATCGGCGCCTATCCGGAGGGCACCGACCGCGCCCACCAGGCCTTCTGGGGCGTGTACTTCGGCACCGCGGACACCGACAAGGCGGTCGGCCTGGTCACCAGCCACGGCGGCTCGGTGCTGCGGCCGGCCGCCGACAGCCCGTACGGCCGGATGGCGGTCGTCGCCGACAACCAGGGCGCCGTCTTCAGCCTGATCTCAACTCCGGAAGACCCGGAGGATTAGTCGTCTTCCGAACGGGTGCATGTTCCACGTGGCCGTCGATGTTTCACTTTCATCCGTGGGGGGTCGCGGGGCGTGGCGATCGGCCCGCGGACAGTCGTGGCACACAAATCGTGCCCCGAACGTCCGCGGCTCCGACCGCCGTCGCCCCGCTCCCCGCACCCGGGAAAAGCGGGCGTCATGTTTCACGCCCGCGGGCTGCCGCTCGGCCCTCGGCGTCATGCTTCGCCTGGCGGGGCTAACGCCTAGCCCTCAGCGTCATGCTTCGCCTGGTTGGGCGGTTGCCTGGCTGTTGGCTTTTGTTAGCGCGGGAAGACTATGCCGTCGAAGAGCTTGCGGGCCGTGCGGACGACGCCCGAGCGGATGACCCTGGGCGGGGTCGTCGTCGTGTCTAGCTCTACCTCGACCTGGAGGGCGCCGCCGGGGTGCTCGACCGAGAGGCGGGGGGCGCCGGTCAGCGCGGCCAGGTCGTGGCCGACCGCGCCGGGGATGACGACCGCCGTGCCGACGCTCACCGCGCCGAGCACGCCGATGGACTCGTGGACGCGGACCGGGATGAACGTGCGCGTGCTGATAGTGCCGCCGCGGGCGGGCGGGGCGACCAGGGAGACCTTCGGCACGGTCGTGCCGCTGACGTCGCCCAGGCCCATCGCCGCGCCCGCTTGGAGTCGCAGTTCCTGCACGCGCTTGTTCAGTTCCTCGTCGGCTTCGAGCTCGGCGACGGATTCGTAACCGGTCGTGCCGAAGCTGGACGCGGCCACCACGACGACCGGCATCCCGTTGTCGACGCAGGTCACGGGGATGCCGTCGAAGGTGTCCGTGACGTTCCCCGTCGGGAACACGCTCGCCCCCGCCCCGGAGTCCTCGAAGTCGAGCACGACCGCCGCCGCGGTGCCCGGGACGCCGTCGATCGCGGTGCCGCCGTCGTAGCGCGGGCGGCCGCCCGGGGTCTGGATGGTGGCGGTGACGATCCCGTTGGTGTTCACCATCCGGATCCGGACCTTCGTCTCGTCCCCGGTCGCGGCGACGAGGCCGCGCTCGACCGCGAACGGGGCGATGCCCGCCAGGATGTTGCCGCAGTTCTGCTTGTCGGTGACGA
>DAHWEX010000361.1 GCA_027326205.1 Actinomycetota bacterium | reverse complement strand
CCGGCTGCTGACCGCGAGTTCGCTCACCGAGCTTGAACGGTACGTCGCCGGCCTCCCGCCGCTGGACGCGGTGACGGCGCAGTCACTGAAGCGGCAGGCCTGACCGCAACGGCAACGGCGGACGCGCGGCCGTACGCGGGTCCAGGCAACGCGGCCGTGCGGGCGCGGTCGGCCGGCCAGCGCCGGAGGGTGAGCGCTGACGCGGCTTTTGTTCTTTCGGTCACCAGCCAGACGGGCAGGTTAACCGTGCCTGTAGGCTGGCGACGCCATGGCTGAGATCACTGTCGTTCACCTGCTACGGCACGGTGAAGTGCATAACCCGAACCACGTGCTGTACGGGCGGCTGCCCGGGTACCACCTGTCGGTGAACGGCCGCATGATGGCCGCCGCGGCAGCCGACTACTTCGACGGCCGCCCGGTCGCCGCCGTCTTCGCGTCGCCGCTTGAGCGGGCGCAGGAGACCGCGCAGCCGGTGGCCGACCGGCTTGGCCTGCCGATCAACACGGACGAGCGGCTCATCGAGTCGGCGAACGTGCTCGAGGGCAAGTCGGTCAGCCTGGCCAGCCTCGCGGTCAACCCGCTGAACTGGCGGTACCTGTGGAACCCGGTCACCCCGTCCTGGGGCGAGCCTTACCAGCAGGTCGTGACCCGGGTCCGGCAGGTGATCGACCGGGCCAGGGACGCGGCACGCGGCCAGGAAGCGGTGTGCGTCAGCCACCAGCTACCGATCTGGGTCAGCCGCCTGGCCGCCGAGCACAAGCGGCTGTGGCACAACCCGAATACCCGCGAGTGCGCGCTCGGGTCCGTCACCAGCCTCACGTTCGACGCAGACGAGCTGACCGGCGTTTCCTACGCTGTTCCGCCCCGCCGACAGGTCACGGACGGGGATAGGGCACAATAACCTTTGAGCTGATTACTACCCCCCGTAGGAGTACGAGGGGAAGTACAGCAGTCAAGTGCCGTAGAGGCACCCCGTAGCCTTGGTCTGGCCGCGGGGCCTGATCGCAGCAACCGCGGTCGCACCAGGCCCCGCCGGCCAGGCATCGGGGGGTACGGGGGGTCGTCCCCCCGGGAGAAGACAGCATTGTTTAAAGCCAAGCGCCGGACGGTCGTCACCACGACGGCCGTGGCTGCCGTCCTGCTCGGCGGCGCGCTCGCGGCGACGCTGCTGACCTCGGGAAGCGGCAAGGCCAGCGCCAGTGCGGGCGACGGCATCGTCGAGTACCCGGCGGGTCACCGCCCGCTCGCTCCCGATGTGACGGGAACCTCGCTGACCGGAAGCCCCATCAGGCTGTCCAGCTACCAGGGCAAGACCCTGGTTCTCAACTTCTGGGGATCGTGGTGCCCGCCGTGCCGAGGCGAGGGGACGACGTTCGCCGAACTCGACAAGTCGTACGGCCCGAAGGGGGTCGCCTTCCTCGGCGACGACGTGGCCGACACCCCGGCGAACGCGCTGTCGTTCACCCGGAGCGCGGGCATCACCTACCCGAGCATCAGCGACAACGGCTACCTCGTGGTGGCGGACTTCTCCCAGGCAGGGGTGCAGGTAAGCGACACCCCGACCACCGTGGTGATCGACAAGACCGGGCACGTGGTCGGCATGGTCCTCGGTGCGGCCCTGTACAGCCAGGTGACCACGCTCATCAACGACGCGGCGGTGAGCTCGTGACAGACGTCCATGCCCCCCAGTCCGAGTCCCAGCCCGGGTCCGTGGCCGCCGAAGGCGCGGCAGGGAGGCTGCCCGGCGGTGCCGGGCGGCCGGCACCCAGCGCCGGATGGCTCCGCTGGGGGTGGCGGCAGCTCACCTCCATGCGGACGGCCCTGGTGCTGCTGTTCCTGCTGGCACTCGGCTCGATCCCCGGCTCGATCCTGCCGCAGGAGGGGACCGACGCCGGCGCGGTGCAGCAGTACTACGTCTCGCACCCGGGCCTCGCGCCCTGGCTGAACCGTCTCGACCTCTTCAACGTCTTCGCCTCTCCGTGGTTCGCGGCGATCTACCTGCTGCTGTTCGCGTCGCTCGTCGGCTGCGTGGTGCCGCGCTGCTTCAAGCTGGTCGGCACCGCGCGGACGCCTCCGCCGCGCGCGCCGCGGAACCTGGCCCGGCTGCCGCACTCCTCCTCCTACGCATCCGCGCTCCCGCCCGAGGCGGCGGTCGCCAGGGCGGCCGAGATCCTCGGCGGACAGCGGTTCCGGCTGCGCCGGCCGGACGCAGGCGGCACCGATTACTGGGTGTCGGCCGAGAAGGGCTACCTGCGCGAGGTCGGCAACCTGCTGTTCCACCTGGCGCTGCTCGGCGTGCTGCTGTCGATCGCGGCGGGCGGGCTCTTCGGCTACAAGGCCGACAAGCTGCTGGTCGAGGGGCAGTCGTTCGCCGACACCACCTCGGCGCTCGACGAGTTCCACCCGGGACGGCTCGTCTCGGGCTCGGACCTCCCGCCGTTCACCATGACCCTGAACAAGTTCACCGCGACCTACATCCAGTCGGGTCAGTCGCTCGGGCAGCCGGAGAACTTCAACGCCAACGTCTCGTACGCGTCATCGCCCGGGGCCAAGCCGGGCACCTACAACATCCGGATCAACGACCCGCTCTCGGTCGACTCGCTGAAGGTGTACCTGATCGGGCACGGCTACGCGCCGGAGTTCAAGGTCACCAGCGCGGACGGCTCGGTGACGTACAACGCGGCGACGCCGTTCATCCCGGCCAGCACGAGCACGTTCCTGTCCGACGGCGTCGTCAAGGCGCCGGGGGCCGCCACGGGAACCGACCTCGGATTCATGGGCGTGTTCGTGCCGACCGCGATCTCGAACAACGGGACGCTCGAGTCGATCTTCCCCGCCGCCGACGACCCGGCGGTGTCGCTGATCGCCTACTACGGGAACCTCGGGCTGAACGACGGGGTGCCGCAGTCGGTCTACCAGCTCGACACCACCAGGATGACGAAGCTCTCCGCGGCACCGCACCTGCTGACCCCGGGCCAGACGTGGACGCTGCCGAACGGCAAGGGCTCGGTCACGTTCGTCGGCGTCAAGCAGTGGGTCTCGCTGGCCATCACCTACGACCCCGGGCAGGTGCCCGCGCTGGTGTGCGGGATGCTGGCCCTCGCCGGGCTGCTGCTGTCGTTCTTCGTACGGCGGCGCCGGGTGTTCGTCCGGGCCGTCCCCGCGGCTTCCGGCACCGGGTCCGTTGTCACCGTCGGCGGCCTCACCAGGTCCGACGCCAGCGGCGGCTTCGAGGAAGAGTTCACGGAACTGGCCGCCGAGATCGCCGCGGCTGAGCCAAACGCCGGACCAAACGCCGGACCAACTGCCGAGCCAAGTAACAAGTCTGAACCAGGAGCGTGACGCTCAATGCCTGTCAACCTTGGCTTCGCGACAGCCAGCAATGACTTCCTGATCGCGGCCCTGCTGATCTACTCGCTCGCGGTGCTCGCCTTCGCCGGCAACTACGCCTTCGGGCGGCCGCGCCGCAAGGAAGAGGCGAAGGCCGCGGCGCCCGCCGCCCAGTTGGCGACCGTCGGCGGCGGCTCCGCGCTGGCCGGCGGGGAGCCGTCCGCGACCGCGGCGGCGCCCGTGCCCCCCGCTTTCCCGGCGCCCCGGCCGGGCGCGTTCCGTGCCATCAGGGAAGCGGGGCCGTGGGTCACGGCCGCGGTGTCGTTCAGCGCGCTCGGCGCGCTGGTGCACCTCGCGGCCGTGGTCTGCCGGGGACTCGCCGTGCACCGCGCCCCCTGGGGCAACATGTACGAGTTCATCACGGCACTGACCTGCGTGGCGGCGATCTTCTTCTGCTACGTCCTGGTGCGGTTCCGGGCCTGGGCGCTCGGCGTGTTCGTGATGGGCGCGGTCGTCATCGCGCTCGGCCTCGCCGAGACGCTCATCTACACCCCGGCCGGGCCGCTGGTGCCCGCCCTGCAGTCCTACTGGCTGTCCATCCACGTCACCGCGATGACCCTCGCCACGGGCATCTTCTTCGTGGCCGCGGTGCTCGGCATCATGTACCTGGTCGCCGAGCGGTACCGCAAGCGGGTCGAGGCGGGCAAGGCCAAGCCAGGCAACGGGCTGATCGCGCGGATTCCGTCGGCCGCGCAGCTCGACAAGCTGACCTACCGGACGGTGGTCTTCGGCTTCCCGGTCTGGACCTTCGGCGTCATCGCCGGCGCGATCTGGGCGGACCAGGCCTGGGGCCGGTACTGGGGCTGGGACCCGGTCGAGACGTGGGCGTTCATCACCTGGGTGATCTACGCGGCCTACCTGCACGCCCGGGCCACCGCCGGCTGGCGGGGCGCCCGCGCGCACTACATCCAACTGCTCGGCTTCGCCAGCCTGGTGACCAACATGCTCGTGGTCCAGGTGTTCATCACCGGCATGCACTCATACGCCGGTGTCAGCGGCTGAGGCCAGAAGCCATCTATCACGAACACCTATTTCTTCCCCACCTGCATGTTTGGTAGCGGTCTGTCACCCGGGGTGACGTGCGGGCCGATCCGGAATACCCTGGTCGTAGGCGCGACAACAGCGCGACAACAGGGAGTCCAAGGATGCGGCTACGCCTATTCGAGCTGCTTGGTCGGCTCGTGGGCTGGCGTTTCGGTTCACCGGGCGACGACAACGGCGGCTCGCGCGCTCCCCGGGCCGGCGCGGACGCCGTCGGCAGGCACCGCAGAAGCGTCGGCCCGCCGACTGACCGTGCGGACGCAGGCGCGCCGCCGCGGTCCCGGGCGGTACCGCCTCCCCTGCAGCCTCCCGCGGGGCTGCCGCGGCGCGACCCGCGAACGGCCGGCCCCGCGCCGCGAGCCGCGGCCACCGCCCCGGCACGGCCGCCGGAGCCTCGGAACTACACCCCCGGTCGGGGCGGCGGTCAGGGCGGCGGCAGCGGACGCGCCCGGATCAAGGAGGCGCCGTTCGGCGCCGCCCCGCTCGACAGCACGGCCACCCGGCCGCAACCCGGTGCGGGTCAGGCCGCCGACGCCGCGGCGCGCGGACAGGCAGAACAGGCCGCCTCGACGCCCCGGCAGCCCTGGTACCAGGTTGTCGGCGGCCCGTCGGCCGTCAAGCGGGCCTCCAGGCAGGCCGCGGCGGGCAGGCAGGCCGCGTCCGGCCGGCCGGCCACCGCGAGCCAGCCGGCCGGCCGGACGGCC
>DAHWEX010000359.1 GCA_027326205.1 Actinomycetota bacterium | reverse complement strand
CGCCCTCGCGCACCTGGCCGTGTACGCGGCGACCGGGCACAGCGTCTTCGGCGACGGGCACTATTCCTCCCTCGTCTACCGCATCGCCCAGGAAGAGCCCGACCTCACCGGCTGCCCGGACAGCCTGCGCGAGTTCGCCGCTCAGTGCCTGGTGAAGGATCCGGCGCAGCGGCCGAACCTCGCCGAGATCACGGTGTTCGCCAAGACCGGCCTCACCGGGCAGACGATGCAACTGGCCAGCGGGTCCTGGCTGCCCGCCCCGGTCGCCGGCGCCCTCGCGTCCTACGACACGAACGCGGTGCCGCCGCCCGCGTCCCGCCCGGTGCAGGCCACCATGACGGTGGCGGCGAACGGCGGGACGGGCGCGACCACCGTGCCGGACGCGAACGGCGGCGCCCTGCCGCCCGTGCGGTCGCAGTCCTCCGACGGCGGGCGGCCGCCGCGCCGCGGCCTGAAGCGGCCGGGCGTCATCATCCCCGCGGTCCTCGTCGTGCTGCTGGCGGCGGTGGGCGCCGGCGCGTACCTCGGCTCGGGCCTGAAGGGCAACACCACGCCGGCGGCGGCCGGGAACACCACGCCGGCGGCGAAGGAATCGACGCCGGCCGCGAGCACGCCCGCGGCGTCTTCGGCCGCGTCCGCCTCCGTGGCGGCCTCCCCGTCGGCTTCGGCCTTCGCATCGACCTCGGCGTCAGCGTCCTCGCCGGCGATCACGAACAGCACGGAGTACTCCACGCCCGACCCGTACCCGCTGTGCGACCCCACCGGCGGCCAGTGGCTCCTGGTCAACCTGACCCCGCAGTCGGGCGGGTGCGTGCCGAACATGCAGGCCAACACGAACAACCCCGGCTACAGCTTCGGAACGGTGACCGCGTTCCCGAACGGCGTCCCGGCGCTGTCGGCGAGCAACACGGTGACCGTCAGCGGGGAGATCTCCGGCGACGGCGTCACCCAGTGCCTTGGCCCGGCGGAGGGCAGCGCGTCGGGCGGCTACATCGGACTGCTGTGCAACAACGGGCAGTGGTACATCGACGCCGTCACCAACCTGGGGACCAACAGCGTGGTCGTCGGCAAGCAGCTCGCCACCGGCTCCTACCCGTACAACTCAACCACCACCTACGTCATCTCGCTCACGTTCGGGTCGGGCACCGGCAAGCTGGGAGTCACCTTCAGCCAGGGGTCCGCGAGCCCGCTGTCGGAAACCTTCAGCACCGGGAGCCTCACGCCCAACGCTGTCGGCTACGCCCTCAACAACGGCTACTCCAACAACGCCGCCGCGACGATCGCCGGCTTCCAGTACACGGTCGGCTCAGGCGGCTGAGCCGTCGCCGCGAGCCACGGCTTGTCTTCATGCTGGCGGGCACGGCGGACGCGAGCAGGTTCAGCGCGTCGGTGGTGTTCGGCGCGCGGGGAACGGCGCGCGGCGGAGCGGCGAACCGTTCGGTAGCCCGTTAACGGTCAGCCGGCGGACCCGGGTCAGGCCCGCGCGGGCCGGCCGGGGGCAGGGCCGACTCGTGCCTGATCCAGGCGCGGAGGGCCGCGGCGTCAGCGGGCGGCATGGCGTCGATGATCGCGGCGGATTCCGCGCGGCTGCGCTGCGCGGCGGCGGCGTCGCCGGCGCTCTCCTGGGCGTCCGCGAGCAGCGCGAGGGTGGTCGCGAGGTCGGGCACGGCGCCGATCTCGCGCAGTTCCCGCGCCGCCTGCCCGTAGTGGCCGGCCGCCGCCGGGTGGTCGCCGGACAGGAAGTACGCGCGGCCGAGGTTGTACAGCGCCTCGCCGCGGTACAGGCGCAGGCCGGCCGCCTCGCTGATGCGCAGGGCCTGCCCGCAGTGCGCGACCGCCTCAGCGTGCTGGCCGAGGCTGGTGCAGATCGCCCCGATCAGGTTTTCCGTCGTGGCCAGGGCGGCCGGGCTGCCGCGCTCCGCGCGCAGCCGCAGCGCTTCGGCGGCGAGCGGGAAAGCCTCTTCGAGCTGGCCCCGCCGTTGCAGGACCGATGCCCTGCCGTACAGGGCAAGCCCCATGCCCAGCCGGTCGCCGGCCGCCGTGAACGCGTCAAGCGACCGGCGCAGGTGGGCCTCGGCCGCCTCGCTTCCGCCGCCGACGTCGAGGGCATGGGCCAGGTGGTAGTGCACGTGGCCTTGTCCGCGCAGGTCGCCGCCCTGCTCCGCGACGACGAGTGCGGCACGCAGCGTCTGCGCGGACTCGGCGGTGCGCCCCTGGCTGAACAGGTACGGGGCGACGGCCCAGGGCAGCTGCCAGCTGTGCGCGCGCAGGCCGCGCTCGGCCGCGCGGGCGCAGGCGGCGAGCAGGGAGCGGGACTCGGCGGCGTACCAGGCCATCGCCGCTTCCAGCGTGCCCAGCGGCACGGTGACCGCGCCCGCGGCGGGAGGGTCGATTTCCCCGAAGTCGGTGGCCGGCCAGCGGAGCAGGGCCGCGGCACGGGCCGTGTGCAGGCAGTGGTCGAGCAGCCGCAGCTCCGCTTGCCGCAGGGCCTCCCGCTGGTCGGCGGACGCGGCGAGTTCGCCGGCGTAGGCGCGCAGCAGGTCGTGCAGCGCGAACCGCGCCGGGGCGCCCCCGTCCCCGTGCTTCTCCACCAGGTGAGCCCGGGCGAGCTCCTCAAGCACGGTGCGCGCCCGCGCCGCCGGCAGCGCCGCCAGGCTGGCGGCCGCCTCGACGCTGGCATCAGGTCCGGGATGGACGCCGAGGAGGCGGAACATCCTTTTCGCCGGGTCGGGCAGCTCGTCGTAGGACCAGGAGAACACCGCCCTGGCCGAGGTTTCGCTGTCGCCGGTCTCCAGCCGGTCGAGTCCCCGGCCGCGCAGTTCGCCCGCCAGCGCGGCCAGCGCCAGGCCGGGACGGGCGGCGGCGTGCGCGGCGGCCACGCTCATCGCCAGGGGCAGCCCGGCGCACCGGGCGGCGAGCTCGGCGGCCGCCTCCCGCTCGTCACCGACCCGGGCCGCGCCGAGACGGCGGACGAGGAAATCCCGGGCGTCATCGGTGCCGAACGGGGCGAGGGTGAGCACCCGGGCGCCTTGAGCCTGCAGCCCGGCGAGCTCGTTACGGCTGGTGACGATCACCAGGCAGTCGGGGCTGCCCGGGATCAGCGGCCGGGCCTGCCGCTCGTCGCGGGCGTTGTCGATCACGATGACCAGCCCCCGGCCCGCGGCCAGGCTGCGGTAGCGGGCCGCCAGCGCGTCCAGGTCGTCCCGGACGGGGTCGCCGCCCGCCCCGAGGGCCTCCAGGAACCCGCGCAGGGCGGCCGACGTCTCCACGGGCCGCCCGCCCGGGTCGAAGCCGCGCAGGTTGACGTAGAGCTGCCCGCCCGGGAACCGGGCCGCGACCCGCTGGCAGAAGTAGTTCGCGAGCGTCGTCTTGCCGACCCCCGCGGTCCCGGTGAGCACGACGACCCCGGTGCCGGCGCCCTTGCGCGCCTGGTCCGCCAGGTGGCCGAGCTCGGCGAGCTCCGCCGCGCGGCCGGTGAAGTCCGGCGTCACGGACGGCACCTGGCGCGGCGGGGCGGGGGTGCCGGGCTCGGCTGCGCCGGGCTTGCCGCCGGGCCCCTGGGCAGGGACGGCGGTCCGCTCGTGGAGGGCGAGCAGCCGGCCGGCGTCGACGCCGTCCGCCTCGAGCACGGCGGCCAGGCGCTGGACGGCCTGCCTGGGCGGAATTCCCTGCCCGTTCAGCCACCTGGCCCACTGGGACTTGCTGTAAAAGCTGGCCGCGGCCGTTCCGGTGCGCACGGTCAGGGTTCGCTTCTCCAGCTCGCGCGTGGTGAGGCGGGCCATGTCCACGACCCGGCGCAGCTCCGCGACAAAGTCCTGTTCTCCCGGCCTGAGCCCCTCGGGAAGGGGGCGCCGCTGGCCTCGACCATTCATTCGAAACCCTAGCTACGACAATGCGCCAGCATCTGTTAACGGATGGGTGCTTTGCAGGATTAACCGGGTTGTCCCCACTTGTCCCAACATAACGGATCAGGCCACGGGACGCCGCCGCGATGACAGCATTACGTACGGGCCCGTGCCGGGGTGGCCGTTCGCGGGGATCCGCCGCACAGCGGATGCGGCCAGCACGGGCCCGCCTTAAGCAGCCAGTCGCGCTTTACTGCGGCAGGGTTTGACAGAAATTCGGCTGGTAGACGGGATACGTTCGTGAGCTACCTCAATCCGCTCCGCCTTCATTTCGCCGGGACCTTCGAGGCGGCGGTCTCGACGGTCAACAACGACCCGGTGCACTACGACAGCGACCGCTTCGAGCCGTCGTACGCCCTGCCCGCGACCGGCACCGCGCTCAACGGGTCCTTCAACCCCGACGGCAGCGGGAACTGGCGGCTGCACGACTGCGCCGTGACGGCGGCCTTCCTGGCCGACGGGTCACCGGTCGCGGCCACCGACCCGGTGCTGACCTACCTGGTGGCCGACTCGGACCGCCGCGTGCCCGCGAAGCTCGTGGACCTGGACTGCGAGCAGCAGCTCGTCTCGACGATCTTCGGGCTGGAGATGCGGCTCGCGACGGCCGCCGGCGAGACGCTGCTGCGCGGTGACTTCGCCCCGGCGGCGTTCACGGACCTGTGGGACCGGGCGCAGGCCGTCCCCGTGTCGGGCCCCGGCGCCGGCGACGTGGCCGCCGGGGCGGTGTACCAGTCGGTGCTGACCGGCGTGACCTGGGGCGACGTGAACGGGTCGGCGTTCCTGCGGGCACTGCGGGACGCGGCCGCGGGGGAACCGCTGTCGGTGAAGTTCAACGTGGACGGGTTCGGCAAGGCCCCGGGCGATGACTTCATGCGCGGGCGGCTGGTCGGAACGATCGGGCCCGCCGCGCCCGGCGAGCCGCGGCATTTCGTCGCGGGGCGGCAGTTCATGGCGCCGCCGGGGCCCGGCGGGCACTTCTTCGTCCCGGCGGGCGGGGTGAACTTCTGCGTCGCGTCCGTTGACCGCCCGACCCGGCGGGTGTACCTGGACCTGGGCAACGCGCTGCCGACCGCCGTGCCGGGCGGGCCGCCGTCTTCGCTCGGGGACCTGGTGCTCCAGGCACCCGGCGCGGCGCCGCTCGGGGTGCTGAGCGACGGCGTGTACGCCCGCCCGGAGTGGTACCCGGCCACCGCCGGGGTCGCCGTGTTCCCGCCGGACCGGCCGCTGACCGACGCCGAGCTCGCCCGGCTGGGCACGGGACCGCTGTCGCTGACCGCGACCGGGCCCGCGGGCGGCCAGCCGACGACCGTGATCAGCGAGCAGGAGCTGTTCGTCCGCGCCGACCAGTTCGTGTTCCGGCTCGACCCCGGGACGTCGGCCGCGGCCACGGTGTACGCGACCCGGTTCGGGCAGCCGTACCCGGGCGCCGGCGTGCTCACCGTCCCGGTGCCCGGGCAGCTTCAGCCGGACAGCGCGCTCGCCCCCGGCCAGGCGCCGCCGGTCGCGGTGCCGGCCCGGGCGCTGGATTACCCGGTCCGCGTCGTCACCGGCGCGCGGGGCACGGCGGAGCTGACGCTGCGGGCCAGCGACCCCGGCCGGCCACGGGGCTACATCGACGGGCAGGTGTACGCACTGTGCCCGGTGCTCGAGCCGACCATCGTGTCCCCCGGCTCGCCGTACCCCTTCAACCAGTGGAACTTCGTCAGCGTGCTGGTCTGGAGCGGCTTCGCGCCCGACGAGCCGCCGACCTGGCACGGCGCGGTCGAGCCGGTGCTGCGGCAGTACGCCAACCTGTACCCGGTGATGCGGGACTTCCTCGACCTGGGCGATTACAAGCAGGTGTGCGCGCAGGCCACGTGGCTGACCCTCGCGTTCGGGCGCGACATCGACGACCCCGGCTCGATGCCGGTCTCCAGGGACCTGTCCGCCGCCAAGCGCAAGACGCTGCTGCGCTGGCTCAGCGAGCCCGGCCCGGACGGCC
>DAHWEX010000339.1 GCA_027326205.1 Actinomycetota bacterium | reverse complement strand
CGCCCGGGAGAACTCGCCGATCGTCAGGAGCTTCACCGTCACTACCCTGAGCCTTGCCCCAGGGGCAGGGTCAAGTCGGGCCGCCGTAAAGCGGATAACAGCAAGAGGCGGCGCAGCCGCGGGAAGGGAGCGCAGCCGCGGGAAGGGAGCGCGGCTACACCAGACCTCGTGCCGCCGCTACTGCCGATACGTGGACAGGAACTCGCCGAGCCGGGTGATCGCGTCGATGAGCACCTCGACCGGGGCGAGGAACACGACCCGGATGTGGTCCGAGGACGGCAGGTTGAACCCGGTCCCGTGGGTCAGCAGCACGTGCTGCTGCTCCAGCAGGTCGATGCACATCTTCTGGTCGTCGACCACCTTGTGGACCTCGGGGTCGAGCCGGGGGAACAGGTACAGCGCGCCGGCCGGCTGGTAGCAGTCGACACCGGGGATCGCGCGGAGCTGGGCCCAGGCGGCGTCCCGCTGATCGCGCAGCCGTCCGCCCGGCTGCAGCAGCGGCGTGATGTCGATGCCGCCGTCGAGCGCCGCGGGGATGGCGTGCTGCGCCGGGACGTTGGGGCACATCCGCATGTTGGCGAGCAGTTCCAGGCCCTCGCGGTACTCGGCGAGCGGCGCGCGCGGCCCGGAGGCGACCAGCCAGCCGGAGCGGAACCCGGCGAGCCGGTAGGTCTTCGACATGCCGCCGAGCGTGAGCACCGGCAGGTCTGGCGCGACCGCGGCCGCGCTGTAGTGGACCGCGCCGTCGAACAGGATCTGGTCGTAGATCTCGTCGGACAGGACGAGCAGCTCATGCCGCCGGGCGACGTCGAGCAGCGCCTCGAGGGTCGGCCGCGAGTACACGGCCCCGGTCGGGTTGTTCGGGTTGATGATCACCAGGGCACGGGTCTTGGGCGTGATGAGCGACTCCGCGTGCGCCACGTCCGGGTTCCAGCCGAGTTCCTCGGCGCACCGGTAGTGCACCGCCCGCCCCCCGCCGAGGTTCACCGCGCCGGTCCACAGCGGGTAGTCGGGAGTGGGGACGAGGACCTCGTCACCCGGGTTGAGCAGCGCCTGCAGCGCCATAACGATCAGCTCGGACACGCCGTTGCCGAGGTAGACGTCGTCCGGGGTCACGCCGGTCACGCCGAGCTTGGCGCCGAAGTACCGGGCCACCGCCTCTCTGGCCGGCGCGATGCCGCGCGCGTCGCTGTACCCCTGGGCGCCCGCGAGCGACGCGGTCACCTGCGACAGCACGGCGTCCGGCGTGAACAGCCCGAACGGCGCCGGGTTCCCGATGTTCAGCTTGATGATCTCGTGGCCCTGCGCCTCAAGCTCGCGAGCTCGACGGAGCACCGGTCCGCGAATGTCGTAACGGACGTCGGCCAGCCGGCTCGCCTGAGACACCACTGTGGTTCTCCCCAGATTCGTGAATCCACTCATGACACCGGATCCGCACGTCAGGCTGAAGGCTGACCCGATGTCATCGAATGTTACCGGCAGATAGCCGGACCCCCCGGGCATTTGCCGGCGGTGAAGTGGCTCGAAACTGGCCGGCCCCTGGTCCGCGGCCGCGCGGTGACGGGTCAGCCGGCCCCGGTGAGCAGCTCGAACAACTCGGTGTAGCGGGCGCTGAGCACGCCAAGCACGTCGTCGGGGATCTCCGGCCCCGGCGGGGTACGGTCCCAGCCGATCGACGTTGACCAGTCACGCAGGTACTGCTTGTCGAAGGAGCGCTGCGGGCGGCCCGGCTGGTAAGAGCCGACGGGCCAGAAGCGCGAGGAGTCCGGGGTGAGCACCTCGTCGGCCAGGACGAGCGTGCCGTCCTTGGCCCTGCCGAACTCCAGCTTGGTGTCGGCCACGATGATGCCGCGCTCCGCGGCCAGGCTGGCGCCCCGCTGGTAGACCTCCAGGGTGACCCGCCGCAGTTCCGCCGCGCTCTGCTCGCCCACGAGGTCCGCGACCTCCGCGTAGGTCATCGGCTCGTCGTGCCCGGCGGCCGCCTTGGTGGTGGGCGTGAACACGGGCTCGGGCAGTTGCGACGCCTCGACCAGGCCGGGCGGAAGCTCCACCCCGGACACGGCCCCGGTCTCGTTGTACGCCGTGAGGCCGAGGCCGGCCAGGTACCCCCGGGCGATGCACTCGACGGGGACCATCTCGAGGCGCTGGCAGCGGATGGCCCGGCCCGCCCACTCCGGGGGCACGTCGGCCGCGGAGATCACGTGGTTCGGCGTGATGTCGCCGAGCCGGTCGAACCACCACAGCGACAGCTGGGTCAGCACGCGGCCCTTGCCGGGCACCGGGGTCGGCAGGATGACGTCGTAGATGGAGATCCGGTCCGAGGCGACGAGCAGCAGGTCGTCGCCGTCGGCGTAGACGTCGCGGACCTTCCCCGAGTGAATCAGCTCCACATGGCCGCCTTTCCGTGCTTCCCGCGCGTCCGCCGCGCCCCAGGCCCCGCAAGCGTACATCCGCAGGTCGGCGTACGATCAGGTGGCATGGCAGGAAGCGACGCTGGGGGCCGCGAGAGCGGCGGGTACCTGCAAGTGCAGACAACGACGGACACCCGGGCCGAGGCGATGGAACTGGCCAGGGCGGCGGTGGAGGCGCGGCTCGCCGCGTGCGGGCAGGTCGCCGGGCCGGTCGCGTCCACGTACTGGTGGAACGACGAGCTGGAGCGGGCGGAGGAGTGGTTCGTCTTCTTCAAGCTCCCCGCCGACCGCTACCAGGACCTCGCCGAGTTCCTGGCCGAGCGGCACAGCTACGACGATCCGGAGATCGTCGCGACGCCGTTCGTCGCGGGCTCCCCGTCGTTCCTCGACTGGATCACGGACGAGACCCGTCCGCGCGAGACCGATGTCCCGCCCACTCGCGACCCGGAAGTCCCGGCGCCGTCGGACGTCCGCGGCTGACCGCCAGGATGTCCAGGGGCGGCGGGGACTACTGGCCCGGCGGGGCGTTCCAGGTGAGGATCACCGGCTCGCCGTGCTCCGTGCCGAGGGTGGAGACGGTTCCGGTGTCCAGCCGGAACAGCCGTCCGTCGGCCGGCGGCAGGCCGAGGTAGCGGGCCGTCAGGATCCGCAGCACGTGCCCGTGCGCGACCAGCGCGACGTCGCCGTCGGCGAGCAGCGGCTCGGCGCGCCCCAGCACCCGGTCGACCCGCACGCCGACGTCCTCGATGGTCTCGCCCGGGTGGTCGGCGTCGCCGGGGATGACGCCGTCTCGCCACAGCGACCAGCCGGGCCGCCTTCGCTGGATCTCGGCGGTGGTGATGCCCTCGTAGCCGCCGTAGTCCCACTCCCACAGGTCGGGATCGGTCTTCGTCACCGTGAGGCCCGCCAGTTCGGCCGTGCGCTGGGCCCGCCGCGCCGGGCTGGCGAACACCGCGGCCAGCCGGCCGCCGGCCGCCCGGCCCGCCATCACCGGGGCCAGCGCGGCCGCGTCGGCAAGGCCCTTGGCCGTCAGCGGGACGTCCGTCCGCCCGGTGTGCCTGCCCGCCGCGGACCACTCCGTCTGCCCGTGCCGCAGCAAGATCAGCTCTCCCATGGCCCCATCATCCCAGCCTCGCCCCCCTCGTCCCGCGGGCGCCGGCTACAGCAGCCGGCGCAGGCGGAAGAGGTCCTTCACCGACGCCTCGATCTTGATCCGCCGGGACATCCAGGCGCGGGCGATGTTCATCGGCTGCTCGCACAGGGCGATGACCTCATCGCTGTTGGCGGTCAGCCGGATGGCGGCCGCCGGCTCGCCGGGAAACGCCTCCCGCACCGGGTCGTCGCCTGACCCGAGGACGCTCACGAACGTGACGCCGAGATCGGGAATCGTGACGCTGACCGTCCGGCTGCCGAAGTACTCCCCCCGCTCGGCGGGGCTGAGCTCACCGAGTCGGCCCGCCAGTTTTTGCAGTGCCGTGCGGCACTCGTCGGCCGAAGTCATGTGCGCCTCGCTCCTCGTTGGGCGATACCGTTCACGCGGGAGGGTAGCGTACCGGAAGGCCGCGCCGGGCGACCGGGGAGGGGAGAAAACGCGAATGACTCCAGAACGACCGCCGCTGGCTTCCGTCCCCACCGGCGACCCCCGGGTCGACGCGGCCGTGGCCAGGCTCGGCGCCCTCGCGGACACCGACCTCGCCGCCCGCCCGGCGGTCCTCGAGGAAGCGCACGACCGGCTGCGCGAGATCCTCGGCGAGCTCGGCGACCCCGGCCGCCCGGGAGCCGGCCCCGCGCGGCCCGGTGAACCAGGCCGGCCCGGCGAACAGGGCGAGCTCGGCGGTGCCCCGCGACCGGGAACGCCGCGGCCCGGCGGTCCCGCGCCCGGTTCCTGGGCGCCGCGGCGCCATGCGTAAGGGCGGGCGCCCGTGACGGTCCGGGCAAGGCTGGACGCGGAACTGGTGCGGCGCGGCCTGGCGCGGTCGCGGGAGCAGGCCGCCGAGCTGATCGCGGCGGGGCGGGTCGCGGTCGGCGGGACGGTGGCGTCCAAGCCCGCCACCCAGGTGGCCAGGGACGCGCCCGTCACGGTCGCCGCCGACGACGATGCCGGGCCGCGGTACGTCTCGCGCGGCGGGCACAAGCTGGCCGGGGCCCTCGCGGCGTTCGCGGGCCTGGCGGTCGCGGGGAAGCGGTGCCTCGACGCGGGCGCGTCGACCGGCGGCTTCACCGACGTGCTGCTGCGCGCCGGCGCGGCGCACGTGGTCGCGGCGGACGTCGGGTACGGACAGCTCGCGTGGTCGCTGCGGACCGATGAGCGGGTGACCGTGCTCGACCGGGTCAACGTGCGGTCCCTGGACCCGGCCCTGGTGGCCCCGCCGCCCGCGGTCGTCGTCGCGGACCTGTCGTTCATCTCGCTGTCCCTGGTGCTGCCCGCGCTCGCCGCGTGCGCCGCGCCGGACGCGGACTTCGCCCTGATGGTCAAGCCCCAGTTCGAGGTGGGCAAGGGCCGCGTCGGCGCGGGCGGCGTCGTGCGCGACCCCGCGGACCGCGCCGCCGCCGTCCGCGCGGTGTGCGACACCGCCTGGTCCCTCGGCCTGGGCGTGCGCGGCGTGACGGCGAGCCCGCTGCCGGGGCCGTCGGGGAACGTCGAGTACTTCGTCTGGTTCCGGCGCGGCGCGCCGCCGCTGGACGACGACGCGCTGGGCCGGGCGATCGCGGCCGGCCCGAGCTTATTTTCCGTGCGGGCGGCCGTGGCACAGCGGCCCGTTCGGGATGATCACGAGGGCCGGCCGGGGCCGCGTGAATATGACGGACCGCTATCTGCGTGCCCGGGGGGTCCCGGCGGCACGGTAAGTTGCACGCGATGGGTGATTCGAAGCGGACGATGCTGGTGGTCGCGCACACCGGCAGGGAGAGCGCCCGGCGCAGCGCGACGCAGGTCATCGAGCGGCTGACCGCGGCCGGCATCGCCGTCCGGGTGACCGAGGCCGAGGTCCCGGCGCTCGAGTGCGCCGGCGCGGCCGTGGTCCCGGCCGGCCCCTCGGCCGCCGAGGGCGCGGAACTCGTTATCGTGCTCGGCGGCGACGGCACCCTGCTGCGCGCGGCCGAGCTCGCCCGGCCCGCGGGCACGCCGGTGATCGGGGTCAACCTCGGCCATGTCGGCTTCCTCGCGGAGGCCGAGATCGACGGGCTCACCCGGACGGTGGACCATGTGCTCGCCGGGGAGTACCGGGTCGAGGAGCGGATGACCCTCGACGTGGTCGCCCGCGACAACGGCACCCAGATCGCGCGCACCTGGGCGCTGAACGAGGTCACGGTCGAGAAGGCCGCCCGCGAGCGCATGGTCGAGGTCGTGGTCGAGGTGGACGGCCGTCCGCTGTCCCGCTGGGGCTGCGACGGCGTGGTCTGCGCCACGCCGACCGGGTCGACCGCCTACGCGTTCTCCGCGGGCGGACCCGTGGTCTGGCCCGAGGTGGAGGCACTGCTGATGGTGCCGCTCGCCGCGCACGCCCTGTTCGCCCGTCCGATGGTGGTCTCCCCCCAGTCCGTCCTGGCCGTGGAGCTCATCCACGAGAGCGGCGAGCACGCCGCCGAGATGGGCGACGAGGGCGAGGCCGGCGGGTTCGAGTCCGAACGGGCGGTCCTGTGGTGCGACGGCCGCCGCCGGTACGACCTGTCGCCGGGCGCCAGGATCGAAGTCCGCCGGGGAGAACTGCCGGTGCTGCTGGCCCGGGTCCACGGCCTTGACGGGGAGCCGGCCGGCGGGGAGTTCACCGACCGCCTGGTCGTCAAGTTCGGCCTGCCCGTCAAGGGCTGGCGCGGCCGGGCCGGGCGGTAGGCGGCGCCGGGCTCGCCGCGCGCCGCGCCGCCCGGTGCTCGCCCGCGGCGCGCGCAGGTTTCGTTCGGAAATATTTGCCCTATTGAGCCGTTCGGGCGACACTGGGTGCAAACACTTCAGCGAAACTCCGGGCGCGGGCCGCGGGCTGAGACGGTGAGCCAGGCCCGCGCGCCGGGGGCAGATGCGGAGGAATGACGGCAACGGCTTGTACGGTGGGCCGTAGCGGACAGGTGCCCGCGGGTAGAGTCGGCCTTGCCGCGGAGCGGAGCCCGGTCCGGCTGGGCTAACTTGCGTGGCCGGGCCAACCCGGTGCGTTCGGGCCAGGCGGTGCGTTCGGGCCAGGCGGTGCGGTCGGGTCGAGGTGGTCGGGTCGAGAAGGAGACAGCTGGCGGTCATGCTTGAGGAAGTGCGCATCACCGGGCTCGGGGTCATCAACGACGCGCTGCTCGAGCTTTCCCCCGGCTTCACGGCGCTGACCGGCGAGACGGGCGCGGGCAAGACCATGGTGGTGACCGGGCTCGGCCTGCTGTTCGGCGGGCGCGCTGACCCGGCCAGGGTCCGCCCCGGCACGCAGCGGGCCTCGGTCGAGGGGCGCCTGCGCACCGATCCGCGCGGCAAGGTCGCCCAGCAGGTCGAGGAGGCCGGCGGCGACCTTGACGAGGAGGGCATCCTGGTGCTGACCAGGACGGTGTCGAGCGAGGGGCGTTCGCGGGCGTTCGCGGGCGGGCGCTCGGTCCCGGTGTCGCTGCTCACCTACCTCGCCGACGACCTCGTCGCCGTGCACGGCCAGTCCGACCAGCAGCAGCTGCTCAAGCCCGGCCGGCAGCGTGAGTCGCTCGACAAGTACGCCGGCGGCGTACTTGTCGAGGTGCTCACCGACTACCAGCACGCCTACGGGCGCCACCGCACGGTCCTCGACGAGCTCACGGTCCTGACGACGCAGGCGCGCGCCCGGGCCGCGGAGGCCGCGGAGCTGCGGGCGGGCCTGACGGACATCGAGAAGCTCACC
Source organism: Actinomycetota bacterium (assembly GCA_027326205.1). Lineage (GTDB taxonomy): Bacteria > Actinomycetota > Actinomycetes > Streptosporangiales > Streptosporangiaceae > Trebonia. The sequence goes on along the minus strand of DAHWEX010000339.1, from coordinate 5,043 downwards.
CCGGTCGCGGGCGAGGCGGCGGCCCTGCGCGCTGAGGAGGAGCGGCTGGCCAACGCCGACGCGCTGCACGCCGCCGCCACGACCGCCCACGAGGCGCTGCTCGGCGACCCGACCGCGGGCAACGACGGCGTGGACGCGGTAACGCTCCTCGGCCACGCCCGCCGCGCGCTTGACGCCGTCCGCCGTCACGACGCCGAGATCGACGGCGTGGCGGCCCGGCTGTCAGAGGCCGCCTACCTGGTCTCCGAGGTGGCCGGCGAGCTCGCCTCCTACATCCAGGGCATCGACGCGGACCCCGCCCGCCTGGCCGCCGTCCAGGAGCGCCGGGCCGCCCTGAGCCGGGTCATCAGGCTCTACGGTCCCGGCGGCGTCAACGCGCACGTCAACGGGAACCCGGTGACGCTGGGAGCACCGGCACAGCCGGGGGAGACCGCGCCGGCGGCGGCCCCGGATCAGCCCGCGGCCGCGCCGCAGACCCTCTTCGATGGCACGGCCGAAGGCGCGGCGGAGGGCGCCGAGCCCGACGACACCGCCTACGTCCTGGAGTGGGCCAGGCTGGCCGCCGCCAGGGTCGCCGAGCTTGAGGGCGACGACGACACGATCGCCTCGCTCACCACCGCAGAGGCCGAGCTCGCGGCGCAGGTCACCGAGCTGGCCGCCCGGCTCTCCCGGCTCCGCGCCGAGGCCGGGGAGCGGTTCGCCGGCGACGTCACCGCCGAGCTCACCGCCCTCGCCATGCCCCACGCGCGCATCTCCGTCGCCATCACCCAGCTGCCCGAGCCGGGCCCGCACGGGATCGACGACGTGGAGCTCCGCCTCGCGTCCAACCCGGGCGCGCCCACCCTCCCGCTGCACAAGGGCGCCTCCGGCGGCGAACTGTCCCGGGTGATGCTCGCGATCGAGGTCGTCTTCGCGGGCGCGGACCCGGTCCCCACGTTCGTCTTCGACGAGGTGGACGCGGGCGTGGGCGGCAAGGCCGCGGTCGAGATCGGCCGCCGCCTCGCCAAGCTGGCCAAGCTCGCCCAGGTCATCGTGGTCACCCACCTGCCCCAGGTCGCCGCCTTCGCCGACAACCACCTGGTGGTCGCCAAGTCGAGCGACGGCTCGGTCACCAGCACGAGCGTGATCCGCCTCGACCACGAGGCCCGTGTCCGGGAACTGTCCCGCATGCTGGCCGGCCTGGAAGACTCCGAATTCGGCCAGGCCCACGCCGCCGAGCTCCTGTCCATGGCCGCCGAGCAGTCGGACCGCGGGTAACCGGGCGGCCGCCCTAGCGGGGCCGCAGCGAGCGCCGCCGCGGCGGGTGCCAGCCGCGGCGCGTCCCGCGCGCGCCTTTCGCACCGGGCGCGAAGGCGCCGGCCGCTGCCGTGCGCCGCCGCCGCTCCGCAAAGATAACAGCAACAGGCGCGGAGCGCACCCAAGAGGCCCCGAGCGGCGCCCGGGAGGCGCCCGGCCATGGCACGCGGGTGGCGCGGCGGTGGCGCCGCAGCGGCGTGGCGGCTGGCTACAGGGCGCGGGTGTAGAAGCAGTTGTCGCCGGTGACGGGGTAGTCCGCGAACGGGCCGGTGGGGGTGAACCCGGCCGATTCGTACAGCGCCCGGGCCGCCGCGAACCCCGGCGTGGTCCCGGTCTCGAGGAACACCCGCCGGTAGCCGCGCGCCCCCGCGATGTCGAGCAGGTGGGCGAGCAGTGCCCGGCCCACGCCCCGGCCCCGGGCCGCCGCGAGCGTGTGCATCGACTTGACTTCCACGTCGCAGGCGCCGAGTTCCTTGATCGCCGCGACGCCCAGCACGGTGTCGCCGTCCCGGTAGCTGACGAACGTCACCTTCGGGTCGAGCAGCCCGTCCACGTTCAGCGCGAAGCTGTGCTCCGGCGGCGTCTCGGTCAGGCAGAACGTCAGGTGCCTTTCGAGCAGCGCCCGCACCTCGGGCCTGCGCGGGTCGTCAACGGCGATCACTGCGTCGCTTGCGGTCGTCACGGGAGCAGTCTACGAGCCCACCCGATATACCCGACAAATCCGGCGGGCCCGCGGCACGCAGGCCTCACGGTCGCGCGCCGCGGGCGCCGTGGACGGCCGCGGCCGCCTCGCCGGACCCGGGCTCGCTTGACCCGGGCAGCGCGCCCCGGGGGCTAGTCGCGCGAGCCGGAGAAGATCCGCAGGAAGAACCAGAACACGTTCAGGATGTCGAGGAAGATCGACGCGGCCAGCAGCGGCGCGGAGTCCAGGCCGCGGGACCGGCGCAGCCGCTGGAAGTCTCCCGCGGTCAGCCCGGCGAAGATCACCAGCCCGAGCACCGCGTAAAGCAGCGACGCGTGCGGGATGTGCACGAAGATCGCCACGATCCCGAAGAGCAGCAGCGCCAGCAGCGCGAAGAACGAGATCCGCCGCCACGCCGACAGGTCGCGCCTGGTCAGGTACCCGAACGCGCCGAACGCCCCGACGAACAGCGCCGTCGCCCCGCCCGCCTGCCACAGGATCGCCGGCTGCGCCGCGGCGTACCAGACGAGGGTCGGCGCGGACGCCACCCCCATCAGCACCCCGAAGACCACCAGCAGGACCGTCGCGGCCGTCGGCGAGCGCCGCGCGGCGAAGTTCATGATCATCAGCACCACGAACGCGGCGATCCACGAGACGATCGCCGCGCCCTGCGACAGGTTCCGCCCCCCGTAGGCGCCAGCCGCGAAGAAGGCGGCCGTCAGCGCCACGAGCCCCATGGTCTGCCCGAACAGCGTCGCCGTCCGTCCCGGCGCGGCGTACCCCTGGTAAGCAACGTTCGAGTACATGCCTAGATTCTCCTCAGCCGGGCCGCTCCCAGGGTGGAAACCCCGGCACTCATCCAAAACGCATTCCGCCGCCCGCTCGTTCCCGCCGCCCCGCCCCGGCGGAGCGCCGGGTTGCGGCCGCGGGCCCCCGATTAGGGTGGGGGCATGAGCAAGCTTCGCGTCCTCTTCATCGGCGGTACCGGCGTGATCTCCTCGGCCTGCGCGCGGGAGGCCGTCGGCGGCGACCACGACATCGAACTCTTCGTGCTGAACCGCGGGCAGTCGGCCACGCACCCGTTGCCGGCGGGCGTTCGCGAGTTGCGGGCGGATGTCAGGAACGCGACGGCCGTTCGGGAGGCCGTTGCCGGCCTTGACTTTGACTCGGTCGTGGACTTTGTCGCCTTCACCACCGACCACGTGCGCGCTGACCTGGACCTGTTCCGGGGGCGGACCGGGCAGTACGTTTTCATCAGCACGGCGTCGGCCTACCAGACGCCACCCGCGCGGCTGCCGATCACCGAGTCGACGCCGCTGCGGAACCCGTACTGGCAGTACTCGCGGGACAAGATCGCCTGCGAGGACCTGCTGGTCGCCGAGTACCGGGAGCGCGGGTTCCCCGCGACGATCGTGCGGCCCTCGCACACCTACGACGCGACGAAGACCGTGCTGTCCGGCGGGTGGACGTCCCTGGCCCGGATGCTCGCGGGCAAGCCGGTGATCGTGCACGGGGACGGGACCTCGCTGTGGACGGTGACCCACAACACCGACTTCGCGCGGGCCTTCGTGCCGCTGCTCGGGCACCCGCGGACGCTGGGGGAGGCGTTCCACATCACCTCCGACGACGTGCTGACCTGGGACCAGATCGCCTACGCGCTCGGCAGCGCCCTGGGCGTCGCGCCGCGGCTCGTGCACGTGCCGTCGGAGGTGATCGCCGCGCACGACCCGGAGTGGGGCGCCGGGCTGCTCGGGGACAAGACCCACCCGGCGGTGTTCGACAACGCCAAGGTGAAGTCCGTGGTGCCGGGCTGGCACGCGGTCATCCCGTTCGAGCGGGGCGCGCGGGAGATCGCCGACTGGTACCTCGCGGACCCGGCCAGGCAGGTCGTGAACGAGCGACTCGACGCCCTGATGGACAAGCTGGCCGCCGGCTACGGCGTCGCCTAGCCGCGCCCCCGGTCACCGGACGGGGTCGATGCGGAAGACCGGGTAGCCGGGGGCGATCCGCAGCAGCGCCTCGTCGGCGGACTTGGCGCTGATGCCGGCCTCGAAGAAGGCGCCGACCTCCCACTTCCAGCGCTTGAGGTAGACGCGCAGCACGGCCGGCTTGCGGTCGTCGGGGACCTCCGTCGCGTGGAACGGCTCGACGCGGCGGCCGAGACGGAGCTCGCCGTTGCCGTCCCCGGCGCGCAGGTTCCGCACCCACTGCGTGTTGCCGCGCGGGGCGACCAGGTAGCGGACGCCGTCGAGGGTCATCGGGTTGACCGGCGTGGAGCGCCACTCGCCCGACGTGCGCCCCCGGACGTACAGGATGCGGGAGCCGTAGACGCTGACGCCCATCCGGGCGAGACGCGCGACCGCGTCGTTGAAGAAGCTGGTGGCGGACTGCGGCTTGACGTAGCGGGACTCGGTGGCGTTCATGCTGTTCCTCCGGCTGTCGGCTCCCGGAACCCCGCCCCGGGGCTTGCGAGAGCACTGCTCTGCGTTAAGATCAGTGAACACGAAACGATGGCGCGGTGTCAAGAGCACTGCTCTCGTTTCTGGTCGTTGCTCTCGAAAATTCCGGAGGGGCCGAATGGCAGACAGTGGGCCGCACGCGCCGCGGACCGCCCGTGAGCGCGCTCGTACCGAGCTGACCAGGGAAATCAAGGAGGAAGCCCGGCGCCAGCTCGCGAGCAGCGGCGCCGACGGGCTGTCGCTGCGCGCCGTGGCCCGCGCGCTCGGCATGGTGTCCTCGGCCCTGTACCGCTACTACCCGAGCCGTGACGACCTGCTGACCGCCCTGATCATCGACGCCTACAACGCGCTCGGCGAGGCCGCGGAGCAGGCGATCGCCGGGCCGGCCGTCCCGCAGCCCGCCGGCCGTCCCGGCCGGGCGAACGGAGCCGCCGCCGGCGGGGAGGCCAATACCGCGGGCGCGGCCGGCGGAGCGGCCCGCGTGCGCTGGGTCGCCGCCTGCCGCGCGGTCCGCGACTGGGCCCGGTCCAACCCGCACGAGTACGCGCTGATCTACGGCTCCCCGGTGCCCGGCTACCGCGCCCCGGAGGCGACGATCGGCCCCGC
>DAHWEX010000326.1 GCA_027326205.1 Actinomycetota bacterium | reverse complement strand
TGTTCTTCGGCGGCCGGCGGACCCAGGAGGCGATCAACCAGCGGGAGCGGCTGCTCGCCCTCGGCTCGCTCACCGCGGGCCTGACCCACGAGCTCAACAACCCCGCCGCGGCCGCGGTCCGGGCCACGGCGAGCCTGCGCGAGCGGGTCGCCGGCATGCGCAGCAAGCTCAAGATGATCGCCGCGGGCAAGTACGCCCCGGAGAAGCTCGAGCCGCTGATCGCGCTGCAGCAGAAGGCGGCCGAGCGGGTCGCCAAGGCACCGGACCTCGACCCGCTGGAGACATCCGACCGCGAGGACGAGGTCAGCGACTGGCTGGAAGACCACGGCTGCCGCGACGCCTGGCAGCTCGCCCCCGTCTTCGTCCAGGGCGGCCTGTACAGCGACTGGCTCGAGGAGGTGTTCGCCACCGTCGGCGCGGACATGCTCGAGCCCACGCTGCGCTGGCTGAACTACACGGTCGAGACCGAGTTGCTGATGAACGAGATCGAGGACTCGACGACCAGGGTCTCCACCCTGGTCGGCGCGGCCAGGCAGTACTCGCAGCTGGACCGGGCCCCGTTCCAGGTGGTGGACGTGCACGACCTGCTGTCGAGCACGCTGCTGATGATGTCGGCCAAGCTCAAGGACCTCACGGTCGTCAAGCACTACGACAAGACCCTGCCGCCGGTCCCCGCCTACGCCGCCGAGCTCAACCAGGTCTGGACCAACCTGATCGACAACGCCGCCCAGGCGATGCACGGCCAGGGCACCCTCACCGTCACCACCGGACGCGACGGCGACTGCATCCTCGTCGAGATCGGCGACACCGGGCCCGGGATCCCCCCGGACGTGCAAAACCGCATCTTCGAGCCGTTCTTCACCACCAAGCCGGTCGGCGAGGGCACCGGACTCGGCCTGGACATCGCGTGGCGGATCGTCGTCAACAAGCACCACGGCGACATCGGGGTCGAGTCGGTCCCCGGTGACACCCGCTTCCAGGTCCGGCTACCCATCCAACCGCAGGTCAAGCAGCAACCGGAGGCCTCAGCATGAGCGAGCGGATTCCCGGCATCGACGAGACCGCCGTGCCCAGCGGCGCCGGCTGCGCGGAATGCGAGGCGGCCGGCGGCTGGTGGCTGCACCTGCGCCGCTGCGCCCAGTGCGGCCACATCGGGTGCTGCGACACCTCGCCGTCCCAGCACGCCACCGCGCACGCGAAGGAGACCGGGCACCCGGTCATCCGCAGCTTCGAACCCGGCGAGACCTGGTTCTGGTCCTACCCGGAGGAGGACTTCTACGAGACGGGCCCCAGGCTCGCCGACCCGCAGCATCACCCGCGGGAGCAGCCGGTCCCCGGCCCGCACGGCCGCGTCCCCGGCGACTGGCGCAGCCACCTCCACTCGTGAGCGTCCGCTCGTGAGCGTCGTCACCCGGGGTACTCGAAGGCACAACTGGAGGGCGCGATGGCACTGGATCTTTTCGTCGGCGTCCCGGTCGCCGACTACGCTGCGGCGCTGCCCTGGTACGAGCGCTTCTTCGGCACCCCGCCCGCGTTCCTCCCGAACGATACCGAGGCAGTCTGGGAGACGGCCGAGCACCGGTACGTCTACATCGTCCAAGACCCCAAACGCGCGGGAAACGCCCTGGTCCTCCTCTTCACCGACAACCTCAGCACCCGGGTCGCCGACCTCGCCCGCCGCGGCATCGAGCCGGCCGCCCGCGAGTCTTACGACAACGGCGTAACCAAGGTGACCTACCAAGACCCAAACGGCAACGAGCTAAGCCTCGGCGGCCCTCAGCCCTAACGCCGCGTTTGGCTGAGGTTGTACTTCGTGGTGGCCGCAGGCGCTGGGTGCAGGCGGCCGGCTGGTGCTGTGGCTGAGTCCGAAGGAGCCGCACTGCCTGGTTGCGGTATCTGGTGGCCGGGGCGGCTCGCCAGTCACGATTCCGGAGCGGTGGTCAGTGGCGCGCCTTTGCCGGTGGCGCTCCGGAACCGCTACTGCATGAAAGGCCGTCATGCGGACAGTGTGCGACCGGGCAGGCGGCCGGGGCCGCCGGTTCGGCGCGGGCACGCACGGGCCGAGACGGTGGCGGCCGGTGCCACGCGTTGGAGAGCGGGCCGCAGCCGGTTCAGGCGGACGGACTGCTGTCGCCACCCCCCGCCATTAGCGCTGTGTGCCCCACCGCCATGGATGAGGTGGCGCTGTGGCCCATAGAGCTGAACCTATCGTCGCAGTGGCACACGGCGCCGAGGGCGGTTTAGCAGTGGGGGCCACAGCGCCAATGGGGGCGCAGCCGCACGGGGCCCGAGCCAGGTGGTGAGCACGCTGCCCGTGATGGCGCCGAGTCCGAGCGCGAGCGGCTAACCCGCTGTCGGAGGTCAGGGGAACAGCGTTTCCAGGTAGGCGGCTACGCCGTCCTCGTCGTTGGCGGCGATGACGTGGGTGGCGGCGGCGAGGACCGCCGGGTGGGCGTTGGCGACCGCGCAGGAGGTGCCGGCCCAGGTGAGCAGCGGCAGGTCGTTGGGCATGTCGCCGAACGCGAGCACCGCGTCGCGGGCGACGCCGAAGCGCGCCGCGAGCTCCTCGACCACGGTCGCCTTGGTGACCCCGAGCCCGGCCGCCTCGACGAGCCCCTTGGAGTTGGAGTGCGTGACGCTGACCAGGCCGTCCAGCGCCGGGAGGGCCAGCGCCAGCAGGTCGTCGCAGCTGTAGCCGAAGTGCCGCCCGAGCAGCTTCGAGGCCGGCCGGGCGAACAGCACGTCGTCCGGCACGCGGGCGATCGAGGCGTTCACGTCCCAGTTGAGTGCCTGGTAGAAGAAGTCCGCGGCGTGCCCGTCGGGGTACTCGACCGCGATCCCGATGCCCGGCACGGCGGCCCGCAGCGCCGCGGCCGCGGCGGCCAGCGCCTGCGGCGTAATAAGGTGCAGCGCCTCGACGGCCTCGGTCCGGAGGTCGTACGCCAGGGCGCCGTTGGCGCAGATGGCCGTCCCCCGGTGCCCGAAGGCCTCCGCGACCGGCCGCATCACCCGGGGCGGCCGCCCGGTGACGAGCACGAACCGCGCCCCGGCCGCCTCCACCCGGGCGAACGCGGCCACGGTCCGCGCGGAGATCGTCCCGTCGCCGCGGATGATCGTCCCGTCGAGATCGGTCGCCACCAGCAGCGGCATCACAGGACTAGTCATCGCCCTGCCAGCGTAACCGACGCCCGCCAGCGGCCCGCCCGGTGCGCGCTCCCGGGTTAGCGGACGCCCCGGGGCCGGAACTGGACGCTGATCCGGGGCCCGGTCGGGCGGGCCGACTTGGGGACGGCGTGCTCCCAGGTGCGCTGGCAGCTGCCGCCCATCACGAACAGGTCGCCGTGGCCGAGGCTGTACCGGAGCGCGGGGCCGCCGGCGCGGGCCGGGCGCAGCAGCAGCGGACGGGCCTCGCCGAGTGACAAGATCGCCACCATGGTGTCCTCGGTGGCGCCCCGGCCGATCCGGTCGCCGTGAAACGCGACGCTGTCCCGGCCGTCGCGGTAGTAGCAAAGGCCCGCGGTCGCGAACGGCTCGCCGAGCTCGGCGGCGTAGTGCGCGCTCAGCGCGGCGCGGCCCGCGTCGAGCGCCGGGTCGGGCAACGGGGCGTGCTCGCCGTAGAAGCACAGCAGCCGGGGCACGGCGACGGTCCGGTCGTACATGCGCCGGCGTTCCGCCCGCCAGGGCACCGACCGCGCGAGCCGCGCGAACAGCGCCGCCGATCCGGTGAGCCACCCGCGCTGCACGTCGATCCAGGCGCCAGCCGCCAGCGGCACCCGCTCCGGCCGGAGCGGGCCGACGACGGCCTCGTCACCGTCGCCGTTGCCATCGAAATCGAGCAGCGACCCCTGAACCGTGACGTTCATGGGAACATGCTATCGCATCACCAGGGCATGCGGTCAAATGTTCGTTCGATGAGATCGCCGGCAAGGCGCGTTTATCCGGGGCGTTTCGCAGCGAGTGATCCACCATGGCTTCCCCGGGGACTCCTGAGGTGGGTAAAATTCACCGTGACCATGCGAGTGAGCCTTGAGCCGGGCAATGATCTGATCGGCAGGTTTGAAGACACGGTCGTCCTGATTTCCCAGGGCGGCGCGGGTGACGAGGGCGCGCAGGAACTGCTTGGTCTCGTCGCCGAACTGGCGGCGGACCGACAGGCGCCGGCCACCGCCGTGGCGGCCCGGCTGGCCGGCTGGGTCCTCGGCCACCTGCCCGGGGACATCGCCCCGTTCGGGATCGTCGCGCCGGTGCCCGACGGCGTCGTCGTCTTCTTGCGCGGTCCGGTGCAGTGCGCGGTCAGCGTGGGCGACGCGGTCCGGCAGTTCTCCGGCGAGCAGGCGCTGACCTGGGTGGACCAGATCCTCCCTGGCGCGTTCGACTGGCTCACGATCGGGGGGGCCGGGGACGCGGGCGTCCAGGCGGACCCGCTCTCCGACCTGCAGGCGGGCGTGGTTCCCGGGCAGGGCTTCGTGCTGAGCCGCGTCGGCGCCCCGGCCCCTGCCCCGGCCCCGGCGGCCGAGCCGGCCGGCCGGCCGCAGGCCGCGCCGGCGGTCG
>DAHWEX010000315.1 GCA_027326205.1 Actinomycetota bacterium | reverse complement strand
ACAACGCGGGCGTCGAGGGCTACCTGGACGGGAAGATCTGGGAGGCGACGGCCAGGGACTGGGACTGGACCCTGTCGGTCAACCTGATGTCGGTCGTCTACGGCATCAGGACGTTCGTGCCGCGCATGCTCGCGCACGGGGAGCCCGGGCACGTGGTCAACACCTGCTCGATGACCTCGGTGATCGCGGCGACCAACATGTACGGGATCTGCAAGCACGCGATCCTCGCCATGACCGAGGTGCTCAACGCCGACCTGGCGTCCGCCGGGGCGAACGTCGCGGCGACCGGGCTCTGCCCGGGGATCATCGCCACCAACCTGTTCCACGGGTCGCGGAACCGGCAGGCCGAGCTGTCGAACGACGGCGCGATGTCCGCGTCCGGCTCGCAGTTGCGCGACCACATGCACTCGGTGCTGTCCAAGGGGATGCCGCCGTCCGAGGTGGCGAACCTGGTCGTGACGGCGGTGCGGGAGAAGCGGCCTTACCTGCTCACCGACCACGAGTGGGACACCCGGATCGTCGCGCGGCACGAGGCGATCCTGGCCGGGGCCGTCGGCCCGGCCGCAACCGGGGCACTAGACGCGGAGGGCGTGCGATGAGCGAGCTTGCGAGCGAATCAGAAAGTACAGTGCGTCCGCGAATGCGGACTCCGAGCGCCAGCGAGGTGGCCTCATGAGCGTGCGGTACGGGCTTGAGGGACAGGTCGCGGTCATCACCGGCGCGGCGAACGGGTTCGGCCTCGCGGTCGCCCAGCGACTGGCGGACGAGGGCGCGAAGCTGGTGCTCGTCGACCGGGACGCCGACGGGCTGCACGCGGCGGCCGGGAAGCTGGGCGCCCTGCCGGTCGTCGCCGACGTGTCGTCGGAGGAGGAGGTCGACGGGTACGTCCGGGCGGCGGTGGACGCGCACGGGCGGATCGACCTGTTCTTCAACAACGCGGGCATCGAGGGCCGGATGGCCCCGATGACGGACATGTCGGCGGACGACTTCGACCGGGTGTGGAAGGTCAACGCCCGCGGCGTCTGGCTCGGCCTCCGCGCGGTTCTGAAGGTGATGAAGCCGCAGGGCTCCGGTGTCGTCGTGAACACGGCGTCGATGGCGTCGATCAAGGGCGCGGCCACGTTCTCCCCGTATATCGCGTCCAAGCACGCGGTTCTCGGCATCACGAAGTCGGCCGCCCTGGAGGCGGCGCCGTACGGGATCCGGGTCAACTGCGTGGCGCCCGGCCACTTCGACACCCGGATGGGCCGCGACCTGACCCACCAGATCAACCCGGACGACCCCGACGGCGTCTTCCGCGCGGTCGGCGAGTCGGTTCCGTACGGCAAGCGCTACGGCACCGCGGCCGAGGTCGCGAACCTCGTCCTGTGGCTGCTCTCGCAGGAGTCCGAGTACGTCTCCGGTGCCCTGTACCTGATCGACGGCGCGCTGAACGCGGGCTGATTTGCGCGCCCGATGGCAAAAACCGCTGTCCCGCGCGCCCGATGGCAAAAGCCGCCATCGTATCGGGCGCGCGGGACAGCGCTACCTCCCGGGGGGACGACCCCCCGTACCCCCCGATGTGAGGCGCTGCGCGCCTCACAGAGAAAGCGGGAGCGGCGCCGGGCCGGGATAGCGGTACGGTTCCGGGGCAGTGGAACACGGCTCCGTTCGATGAGAGCAGAAGCATGATCCCGAACGGAGGCGCGTTTCAACGGGTAGGACAGGGGCTTAGCGCGGTCGCGGCGTAAAGTGTCCGGGCATAGGCGACCGTGACTTTGGGGGCTCGCGTGTACCGGACGATCTATGCCGTGCTGCTGCGGCGACTGCCGCCGGAGGCGGCGCACCGCGCCGCGTTCTGGCTGATCCGGGCGACCGCCGAGGTACCGGGGGCGGCCGTCGTGCTGCGGCGGGCACTCGGCCCGCGCGATTCCTCGCTGCGGGTGCGGGCGCTCGGGCTCGAGTTCCCCGGGCCGCTGGGGCTCGCCGCCGGGTTCGACAAGGACGGCGAGGCGGTCACCGGGCTCGCGTCGCTGGGGTTCTCGTTCATCGAGGTGGGGACCGTGACCGCGCGGCCGCAGCCGGGAAACCCCAAGCCCCGGATGTTCCGCTTCCACGACGAACGGGCGCTGGTGAACCGGATGGGGTTCAACAACCGGGGCGCGGCGGCGCTCGCCGCCCGGTTGCGGGCGCTGCGCGCGCAGCCGGGGTTCAAGCCGATCATCGGGGTCAACATCGGCAAGACGAAGGCCGTCGCGGAAGAGGCGGCCGTCGCCGACTACGTCACCAGCGCGCTGCTGGTCGCCGACGTGGCGGACTACGTGGTGGTGAACGTCAGCTCACCGAACACCCCCGGGCTGCGGAACCTGCAGGCGGCGGGCAAGCTCCGCCCGATCCTGGCCGCGGTCCGCGCGGCCCTCGACGAGGCGTCGCCGCGCCGCCGGGTACCGCTGCTGGTGAAGATCGCGCCCGACCTGGCCGACCCGGACGTCGACGCGGTCGCGGACCTGGCGCTCGAGCTTGGCCTGGACGGCATCATCGCCACCAACACGACGGTCTCCCGCGACGGCCTGCGCGACCGCGCCGCCGTGGCGGACGCGGGGTCAGGCGGCCTGTCCGGCGCGCCGTTGCGGCAGCGCTCGCTTGAGGTGCTGACCCGGTTGCACGACCGGTGCGGCAAGCGGCTCACGCTCATCGCGGCCGGCGGGATCACCACCCCGGCGGACGCCGAGGCGCGGCTGGCGGCCGGGGCGACCCTGCTCCAGGCGTACACCGCGTTCATCTACGAGGGACCCTGCTGGCCCAGGCGGTTGCAGCGCGGCCTGGCCGCCCGGCTCCGCTCCGGCAAGCCGTAACGCCGGATATTGGGGATGCACTGACCGGCTTTTCCGTGAAAAGCTGCTGGCCATGCCAGCAGCCTTGACCTCCGTCGCCGTCTACTGCGGATCCAACCCGGGAACCGACCCCTCGTTCGGTATCTCCGCCTCCTCCCTCGGCCGGACGCTCGCGGAGCGTCACGTCGGGCTCGTGTACGGGGGCGGGCACGTCGGCCTGATGGGCGCGGTCGCGGACGCGGTGCTCGCCGCCGGCGGCGAGGCCCACGGCGTGATCACCGAGGCGCTGCGGGCCAGGGAGGTCGCACACCGCGGGCTGACCAGCCTGCGGGTCGTCGGCACCATGCACGAGCGCAAGGCCGCGATGGCCGACGCCGCGGACGCGTTCATCATGCTGCCCGGCGGCTTCGGCACGCTCGACGAGTTCTTCGAGGTCCTCACCTGGAACCAGCTCGGCATCCACGCCAAGCCGTGCGGCATCCTCGACGCCGGCGGCTTCTTCGGCCCGCTGCGGGCCATGATCGACGGCGCGGTGACGGCCGGCTTCGTGCACCCCGCGCACCGCGACATGGTCGTAGTGGACGGCGACCCGGCGGACCTGCTCGACCGCCTGGCGGCCTGGGCGCCGGTCACGGCCGGCAAGTGGCTGGCCCCGGCCGACGGCTGAGCCGCCGCGTATCGCCCGTCCAGTCACTTGGCTGCCACAAGTAATTGTTCCCTGAAACTGTCGTAAGCCTTCATGACGACCCCGGATATCGCCCGCATAATCACGCCATGGACATCGACAGTCTGGTCGCGATCGACGTACACACCCACGTGCACCGGTCGGTGAGCGCGCCGAAGGCGGCTCCCGAGGACAACGAGCACCTCGCCGCGATGGCCGCGTACTTCAAGACGGCCGCGGCCGCGTTCACCGTCGATGACCTCGCCGCCTACTACCGTGAGCGGAACATGGCGGCCGTGACGTTCACCATCGACCAGCAGGGCGCCCCGGACGACCCGGCCCGGGCGACCCCGCTTGAGGTCATCGAACGGGCCCGCGAGCACGCCGACATCCTCATCCCGTTCGGCTCGGTCGACCCGGCCCGGGGCGCGGAAGCGGTGAAGATGGCCAGGCGCCAGATCGAGGCGGGCGCGAAGGGCTTCAAGTTCCACCCGAGCAGCCAGGCGTTCCTGCCCAGCGACCGGTCCGTCTACCCGGTGTACGAGGTCATCCAGGAGGCGGGCGTGCCCGCGCTCTTCCACACCGGCCAGACCGGCGCGGGCGCCGGCACCCGGGGCGGCGGCGGCATCCGGCTGGCCTACTCCAACCCGATCCACCTCGACGACGTCGCCGTGGACTTCCCGGACATGCCGATCATCCTCGCCCACCCGAGCTTCCCCTGGCAGGAGGAGGCCCTGTCGGTCGCCACCCACAAGCCCCAGGTCTACATCGACCTGTCCGGCTGGTCGCCGAAGTACTTCCCGCCGATCCTCATCCAGTACGCGAACACGCTGCTGAAGCACAAGATGCTGTTCGGCACCGACTTCCCGGTCCTCACCCCGGAGCGCTGGATGTCCGACCTGGAGAAGACCGGCATCCGCGACGAGGTGAAGCCCGGCATATTCAAGCACAACGCCGCCAAGCTCCTCGGCCTGGTCACCGGCTAACGATCGAATTTTTCCGTCCGGTAGACGCTCGTGCCCGCGGGGCCGGCGACGGTCCGCAGCCCGGTGAAGAAGTGCCCCTGGTCGTCGATGGCGAGCGGCGCCATGACGCTAGCCCCAGATCTCGGCGGCGGTCTCGACCAGCAGGTCGAGCTTGGCCTTCTCCTGGTCGATGGTCAGTTCGTTGCCCTCGACCGTGGAGGCGAACCCGCACTGCCCGGAGATGCACAGCCGGTCGATGTCCACGTACCTGGCGGCTTCCTCGACCCGCCGCTTGAGCGTGTCCTTGGACTCGAGTTCCGGCGTCTTGGTCGTCATCACGCCGAGGACCACGACCTGGTCCGCCGGGACGAAGCGCAGCGGCTCGAACGTCCCCGAGCGTTCGTCGTCGTACTCGAGGAACAGCCCGTCGACCTTGAGCCCGCCGAATACCGCCTCGGCGACGTAGTCGTAGCCGCCGGAGGAGAACCAGGCCGAGCGGTAGTTGCCCCGGCACATGTGGATGGTGACGGTCAGGTCGTCGGGCTTGCCCGCCAGGGACTCGTTGATCACCGCGACGTTGACCTCGTGCGCGTGCGCCACGTCGATGGTGCCGGACATGCTGGCGCGCCAGTTCGGGTCGTTCAGGAACGCGAAGATCGTGTCGTCGTACTGCACGTAGCGGGCGCCGAGCGCGTACAGGCCGGCCACCTCGGCGGCGTAGACCGCGGCGACGTCCGCGCGGAACTCCTCGATGCCGCCGTACAGGCCGGGCGGCAGGCTGACCCGGAAGTGCGCCATGCTCGGCGAGGGGACGGTGATCTTGGGGACGGCCGTGGTGACGGTGTCCTTCAGGAACGTGAAGTGTTCGCCGAAGATGGTCTTGTCCAGGTGCGGCCGGCCGGTGATCAGCGTGGCGTTCGGCGCCCAGGTGATCGTCTCGTCTTTCTTGAAGACCGGCAGCGCGGCCCCGAGTTCCCCCTTCTCGTAGCCGCCGATCGCGTAGAGGAAGTCCGAGTGCCACTGCTCCCGGCGGAACTCCCCGTCGGTCGCGGCTTGCAGCCCGGCGTCCTCCTGCAGCCTGACCACGTCCCTGACGGCCTCGTCCTCGACGGCGGCGAGCGCGGCGGCGTCGATCGCCCCGGCCGCGTAGGCCGCCCGCGCGGCGTGCAGGCTCGCGGGCCGCAGGTAGGACCCCACGTGGTCAGCGCGGAACGGCGGGGTAACGCGTCGTGCCATTGACTTCTCCTCAACCTGGCGCATGATCGCGGAGACTTTATTTTTCGCGGAGACTTAATGCGGCTATGCGCTGCGTAACTTCCGCCAGGAAAAAAGTTTCCGCGATCATGCAGCCTTCTCGTGTAGTGAAATGCCGGATATTTCGTCAGAACAGGGAGGCCGGGAGGCCGAAGTGCATCCGGGCGACCTCGGCCGCCACGACGTCGTGCCGGGCGGAGATGTGCCCCAGGTAGATCGCGTTGTCCCGGAAGTGGCGCTGCAGCGCGGCGCCGCGCCTGGCCGCCGAGGACGAGGCCGCGCCGAACAGTTCGGTGGTCGCCTGGCCGGCCAGCCGGGAGGCCACCTGGATCATCGAGTACATCCCGGCGTCGTCCTCGCGGGTGAACGGCTCGCCGGTCCGGTGCCAGCGCTCGGCCAGTTCCATGTACTTCTGGCCGCACTGGCTGATGATCGCCTCGGCGCAGTCGATGAGCGCCCGCGCCTGCCCGTAGTGCCGCTGGTACTCCTCGACCGTGTACCGGGGCACGACGGGCCTGAAGTACGTGTTCCTGGTGCGCAGGATGTTCTCGTACTCGAACAGCGCCCCCTTGGCCGCGCCGATCACCGGGATGACCAGCCCGGCGTGGTACATCGCGTAGATGCGGCCGCAGAACAGCGGGTCGTCGTGCAGGTACATGCCCGGCGCGGCGCGGTCGGTGTTGTGCGTCCAGTCCCCCGGGCACGTGCAGTGCTCGGGGACGAAGACGTTGTCCACCCGCACGCTGTTGGACCCGGAGGAGTTCATCCCGATGATGTTCCCGTCGCCCCAGTCGTCCAGCACGGTCACGTTCCCGATCGGGGTGCAGATCGT
>DAHWEX010000282.1 GCA_027326205.1 Actinomycetota bacterium | reverse complement strand
GACCGGGGCCAGGCCGCGGCGCGGGGCGCCCTCGCGGCGCTCACCGGCCGGGAGCGCGAGGTGCTGCGGCTGATGTCCCGCGGCCTGTCCAACCGCCAGATCGGCGAGCAGCTGTTCATCTCGCAGAAGACCGCCAGCGTGCACGTCTCGCACATCCTCGCCAAGCTGGGCGCCGCGACCAGGACCGAGGCCGCCGCGATCGCCCGCGGCGACGACAGCTAGCCCGGTGTGACCCAGCACACGTGCGTGCGTCAGGCGGGACCGAGTGGGACAGAATGCTGACTATGGAATTTGGCGTTGCGATTTTCCCGACCCATGAAGCGATCAGGCCAGGCGACGTCGCCAGGCTCGCCGAGGAACGCGGGCAGGAGTCGCTCTTCTTCCCCGAGCACACGCACATGCCGGCCGGCCACTCGCCCCACCCGAGCGGCACGGGGCTGCCCCGGCGCTACTCCCACACCTTCGACCTGTTCGTCGCGGCGACGGCGGCGGTGTCCGCGACGTCGCGGCTGCGGGTCGGGAGCGGCGTGTGCCTGGTGATCCAGCGGGACCCGATCACGACCGCGAAGGAGGTCGCCAGCGTCGACTACCTGTCGGGCGGCCGGTTCGAGTTCGGGGTCGGGGCCGGGTGGAACCGGCTGGAGATGGAGAACCACGGCACCGACCCGCGCACCCGGATGCGGGTGCTGCGCGAGCGGGTCGAGGCGATGAAGGCGATCTGGACGACCGAGGAGGCGTCGTACTCCGGGGAATTCGTGCGGTTCGACCGCATCTGGTCATGGCCGAAGCCGGCCCAGCGGCCGCATCCCCCGGTCCTCATCGGCGGCCACGGGCCGACCGTCTTCGACCGGGTGCTCGCGTTCGGCGACGCCTGGATGCCGAACTACGCGCCGACCGGGGTTCTCGATCGCGTTCCTGAACTGCTCAGCCGGGCCGACCGGCCCATCTCCCTGCAGGTCATAGGCATGCCCGCCGACCCCAAGGCCATGGAGGCCTACGCATCGGCGGGGTTCGAGCGGGCCGTGCACTGGCTGCCCTCGGCGGGACACGGGACGGTCGCGCGCGCGCTCGACGCCTGGGAGTCCGCGATCGCCGAGTACACCGGGGAAGGGACGCCATGACAGCGATACCGGCAGGGCAGGACGTTACCGGGACCGAGCAGCTCGCCGCCTGGCGGGCCCGGGTCATGCCGCCGGTCGAGCAACTGGCCAGCGACCTGTGGTCCATCCCGGTGCCGATCCCGAACAACCCGCTGCGGTACGTGTCGTCGTACGCGATCGCGCCGGCCGGCGGCGGGCTCGTGCTGCTCGACACCGGCTGGGCCGCAGACTCCGCCTGGGAGGCCCTGGTCGCGGGCCTGGCGTCGATCGGCGCCGGGCCGGCCGACGTGCGCGGTGTCCTGGTCAGCCACATGCACCTCGATCACATCGGGCTCGCCGGGCGGCTGCGGGAGGCGTCGGGGGCGTGGGTCGCGCTGCACCCGGCGGACACCGCGATCATCGCGAGCGCCGCGATGCGGGATGCCGAGCTCGCGGTGCCCATGGAGGTGGCGTTCCTCGTCACGCTGGGCGCCCCCGCCGACGAGGCGGCCGCCGCGGTGGGTTCCGTCGAGGCGTACCGGGGCTTCACCCGCGTGGCGCTGCCGGACCGCGAGCTCAACGACGGGGACATGGCGGACGTCCCCGGCTGGCGGCTGCGGGCGGTGCACACGCCCGGCCACACGCCCGGGCACCTGTGCTTCGTCGACGAGGTGTCGCAGCGGCTGTTCGCCGGTGACCACATCCTGCCCAGGATCACGCCGAACATCTCGGTGTACGGGGTCGAGGGGGTCAACCCGCTGTTCGATTTCCTGTGCTCGCTGAACAAGGTGCGGGACCTGGACGTGGACGAGATCCTGCCCGCGCACGAGTGGCGGTTCCGTGGTCTGGCCGAGCGAGCCGACGGTATCGCGGCGCACCACGAGCGGCGGCTCGCCGAGCTGCTCGCCGCCATCGCGGCTCACCCGGACGCGACCTCCTGGGAGCTGGCCGGGCGGCTGACCTGGTCCCGGCCGTGGAACCAGTACAGCGGGCGGATGCGGATCACCGCGGTCACCGAGACCGCGGCGCACGTGCTCGAACTCGTCCGGCGCGGGCTGATCAGGTCAAGCGGGGCGGACGTGCCGACCTACCGGGTCGCCGCCGGAGTCGTCGGCTGACGCTCGTCGGCGGCCCGGGGCCGGGCGGGACCTGGCGAGTGCCCGCCGGCTCCCCCGCCGCCGAACGGCCGGCGCCGCTAGGGTCCTGGCAGCTTTTCCTGGCGTTCGTTCCGTGCTGTCCAGCCCGGCCCGGGCCGCGCGGTGTCAGTGGTTGAGCCGCTCGGCCGCGGCCCGGGCCTGGGGGACGCCCGCCTGGGCGGCCGCCTCGCGCTCGGCCTCCGCGTTGATCTCGCCGCCGAGCAGTACCGCGATCCCGGTGAGATACAGCCAGAAGATCAAGATGGCGACGCCGGCGAAGGCGCCGTAGGTCTTGCCGTAATTGCCGAACTTCGCCACGTAGAACGAGAAGCCGACCGAGGCCGCCATGAAGATCACCGAGCCGACCGCGCCGCCCGGGCTGACCCACTGCCAGCGGGGCTTGGGCCGGTTCGGGCCCAGGTAGTAGAAGAGCGAGAACAGCAGCGAGATCGCCACGACCGTGATCAGCCAGCGGACGACCGTCCACGCGATGACGAAGGCCGACCCGGCTACCGGGACGTGCGACTGAATGGCCGAGCCGATCGGCGCGCCGAACACCAGCAGCGCGGCGGCGATCCCGCCGAGCACCAGCGTCGCCAGCATCAGCGGGACGGTGTACAGCCGCTTGCGCAGGAACTTGCGCTCGGTCTCCACGTCGTAGGCGATGTCCAGGCCCGTTTCCAGGGCGGCCATGCCGCCCGAGGCACTCCATATCGCTATCAGCACGCCGATGACCAGGGCGACGAGCGATCCGGACGCCGTCCGGCTGGTGGCGGAGTGAACGGCCTCGGTGAACACCGACTGCGCGCCCTGGGGCAGCGCCTTGTTCAGGCCGTTCACCAGCCGGGTCACCGTGCCCCCGCCCACGTGCACCAGGGCGGTCACGCCGAGCAGCGCGATCAGCGCCGGGAACAGGGCCAGGAACCAGTGGTAGGCGAGGCTCCCCGCGGTCATCGTGCACCGGTCGGCCTTGAACTCCTTCATGGCCCGCTTGAGGGTGTACCGCCAGCCGGTTCCGCCGAGTTCGAGCGGGGTCCGCGGTCCGCCGACCACCTGCCGCTGCGGCGGTATTACCTCCGTGGGCCGGCCGGCCGCCGCACCGTCGGACGCGCCCGTGTTCGCCGCTTCCCCGGCCGGTCCGGGCTGAGCGGGGGCGTCGGATTCGCTGTGCCTGCGGTGCACGGTCAGGCTCCTTTTTTTTCCGGCTGCGGCTGCTGTCCCGGCTGGCTGTCGTCCCCCGGCCAGACCCCGGTGAGCTTGCGCGTGCCTTCCGCGACGCCGCGGTCAAGCGCGGCCTTGACCAGGGCGAAGATCGCGCCCTGGAGCGTGGCCGCGACCAGCGCCTCGGGCCAGCCGCGGCGGACGTCGGTCGCCGTGGGCGCCTCTTCCTCGTGCGCGGCCAGCCGCCACACCCGCTTGAAGATGGCTCCGGCGAGGATTCCGCCGAGCACGCCGACCAGGATGCTGATCGGTTTGTAGATCAGCTTGACCATCGGTTCCCCCGCTTTCTGCCCTGCCGGCGCGCCTGTGCCGTCCGCCCGCGTGCCCGCAGGCGGTCTTCGTCGGAACGTTCTGGGGCCGTCCGGCCCGCGG
Source organism: Actinomycetota bacterium (assembly GCA_027326205.1). GTDB lineage: Bacteria > Actinomycetota > Actinomycetes > Streptosporangiales > Streptosporangiaceae > Trebonia. The sequence goes on along the minus strand of DAHWEX010000282.1, from coordinate 2,084 downwards.
CGTCCGTCTGCGTCATGATTCCGCCCTCCGTCTGGACTACGGCAAGAGGACGGGCTACCCGGGCTTCCGCCCGGCTAACGCGATTACTCCATGGCTTGCGCGAGGAGGGCGACGGAGCGCAGCCGGTCGTCGGTGCTGGGCGTCTGGTGGACGACGATGAGCTCGTCGGCCCCGGTCTTCTTGAGGAAGCCGTCGAGGTAGTCGCTCACCTCGCCCGGGGTGCCGACGGCGGAATAGGTGAGCATGTGGTCCACGTGCACCGCGGCCCCGCCGACCAGCAGCTCTTCCGCCTGCTCGTCGGTGATTTCCGCCGGGCTGATGCCGGCCCGGCGCGCGAACAGGCTCGCGGCCCGGGCCCGGCGCGTGGCCTGGAGCTGCGCTTGGGCGGCCTCCGTAGTGTCGGCGGCGGTCACGTTGACGCCCGCGATCACGTACGGCTCCGCTAGCTGCTCCGACGGCTTGAACTCGCCGCGGTACGCCGCGATCGCGCCGTCGAGGTCGTCGGGCGCGAAGTGCGACGCGAACGCGTACGGCAGCCCGTAGGCGCCGGCCAGCCGCGCGCCGAACAGCGACGACCCCAGGATGTACAGCGGGACCTTCGATCCCTTGCCGGGGATGGCGTCGACACCGGGCACCCGGGTGGCGCCGGCCAGGTACGCCCGCAGTTCGCGGACGTCACCAGGGAACGACTCCGACGACCGCGGGTCGCGGCGCAGCGCGTACGTCGTGTTCTGGTCCGACCCGGGGGCGCGGCCCAGGCCGAGGTCGATGCGGCCCGGGTACATCGCCTCCAGGCTCCCGAACTGCTCCGCGATCACCAGCGGCGAGTGGTTCGGCAGCATGATCCCGCCGGCGCCGAGCCTGATGCGCGACGTCTGCGCGCCGATGTGCGCGATCAGGACGCTGGTCGCCGACGACGCGATCGACGCCATGTTGTGGTGCTCGGCGTACCAGACGCGGTGGTAGCCGAGGTCCTCGGCCAGCCGGGCGAGCGCGACGCTCGCGGCAAAGCTCTCACTCGCGGTCTGGCCGCGCCCGATGGGCGCCAGGTCCAGGATCGACAGCCGGGTACGCATCAGTTGGATCACCTCTCCCGGCTCACCTCAACACCGGCGGCCGGGATCCTATGCCACAGACCCGAGAGGTCTCCCCGATACTGCTCTGCACAAAAAGAACGGGCATCACAGTTGGTCGAATAGACCCTGCTTCGCCCCGACGAGGAACTCCTGCCACTCGACGCGAGTCAAGGTGACGGTTACCTCGGGTGTGGTAGAGCTTCGTATCATGACGACTTCGCCCTGCAGGGCGATTTCAACGCAAGCGCCACTCTCGCACCGCCGCTGCCATATTGGCTGGTTCGTTGTTGGATCTTGGCGCACAGCCCCCCCAACTAGAAAGCTAAGCCCGGTACCCCGCTCTTGAGGTAAACATAACATTTCGATCATTGTCAATGTTAAGTTCCACTCATGTTACCAATGAGTACCGAGAGGCTGGGGGGCTTGCCCAACTATGGCGCTGCGGGCGGCACGACCTCGAGCCAGCCCGCAGCGAAAAACTCACTCCGACATATCAGGCGAGGTCGTCGAAATCGCCGAGCTTCACCCCGGCGAGGAAAGCACTCCACTCCTGCCTCGTGAATCGAGACATGGGAATCTCAGGGTCGCTCGTATTTCCGATTAGCACGAAGTCGCCCTGGCGAGTAACCCCCACGCATGCGCCACTGTCACACAGGCTCGAGATGTGCCACCCGAAAGCACCTGAGACTACCGAACTAGTTGACATCCACATCCTTTCCTAGAAGAGGTACCGGCACTACGCCGACCAATGCTAAATGGCGGCGTAGGTCTCTTGGATCTCCAACAAGCGCTGTTCCGAGTCGCGGGAGTTGAGCGCGGAATCACGTATGTTTTCGATAGATTCACGGTAACGCGCGACATCGACAGGCCGCTCGTAGTACTGGCTGCCCACAAGCCCCTCGACGAAGACGACCGGCACCAGCACGGGCTCACGGAACTCCAGCAGAGTGAAGCTGATGTCCGCGACGGAATATGCGCCGCTCCGGAAAGGAACTAGCTGCAATCGGA
>DAHWEX010000277.1 GCA_027326205.1 Actinomycetota bacterium | reverse complement strand
TCCGATTGCCGTAAGCCTGGTTGGGCTGTTTACGTCGGCGCATGAAGTATGGCCAGGGTCGCCCGCCGTGATCACCAGCGGCTTCAGCGCCGGAGCGCTGGTCTTGTTCGGTGTTGCTAACTGTGAGGTGATCTGGATGATTGGCTGGCTGTACCGGGATAATGCCCACAGGGAAGACGAAGAAGCGGGGTACAGGGCCAGCGGGCGTCAGCTGCATCTATCCAGGAGTTCTGATTGGCGAGAAAGTTCCTCCAAGCCGATCAGCCTGGAGGAATGGATCCGGTTCGCTGACGGTTACCCCGGGCTTGATGAATATCTCTATTCTGACTTCCGGACCCGCGGGGAGGCCATCGCTGCCGTCATGCAGGATGAAGGAATTAGCCGTTCCGCTGCGATCCAGCTCTTGCGTGAAAAAAAGAACGAACAACGCGAGACGGATATGATCATGAGCCGACCGGATCTTATCGCGAAGCACCCCGGTATGCCTGAGGCATACCTAAAGAACGCCGCCGCGCGTAAGGTGTTCTCGCTCAAGAGGGGGGACGGGACGAGGCTGCGGTTCTTCTGGAGGAAGTCGCAGGTGACGGTATCTGGCATAGGTCCTGATGCGACATCCGATGTCGCGCTGATCCGTCCTATCGCGCAGGCGCTCGAGGCCCGAGTGCTGACAGCGGACGGGACTATCTACGAGTAAGCATTCAGGTCCCCCTGTCGGTGCTTTAGGCAACGAGAGGTTTTCGCTGGCGGGGGTCACGTTTTCGCTGCGGTAGGGGTGTTTTGGTCTCCGGGACGGCCTGGCGGGGGGCAGGATGCTGGCCGTGACCGCCGACGTTGCCGCTGATGATGACCTTGCCGCCGTGGCGGGGCTCGTCGATGTGCTCGGCGAGATGCTGGCGGACAGGAACGAGGCCGTGGCCGGCCTGACGGCGGAGAAGGAGCGGCTGGCGGGCCAGGTGAGCAGCCTGACCGGGCAGGTGGAGGAGCTGCCGGCGCGGGTCGCGAGGCTGGAGCGGCAGGTCTCGCGGAACTCGCGGAACTCCGGTATGCCGCCGTCATCCGATGACATCCCCGGGCGGACTCCGCCGGACCCGAAGCCGAAGCGCGGGCGCGGCGGGAAGAAGAAACAGGGCAAGCAGCCCGGCGCCCCCGGCGCGCACCTGGCCTGGAGCGATGACCCCGACGACACGGAGCAGCCGTTCCCCCGCGGCGAGTGCGGCTGCGGCCGTGACCTCGGTGACGCCCTTGACCTGGGGATCGCCCGCTCGCACCAGATCGTGGACACGCCCGAGGTCACCGCGACGGTCACCCAGTACGACGAGCACGCGGTCCAGTGCCGCTGCGGGAAGGCCCACGTCGCGGAGCCCCCGGCCGGGGCCGGCGGGGCCGGCACCGTCACCTACGGGCTGAGCCTGCAGGCGCGGGTGGTGTTCCTGCTGGTCATGCACCACGTCCCGGTGGAACGCTGCGCGCAGGTCGTGGAAGCGCTGACCGGGGCGCGCCCGTCGGACGGGTTCGTGCACTCCGTGACCGCCCGCGCCGCCGCCGCGGTCCGCGGGGTGAACACGCTGATCCGGGCCCTGATCATCACCGCCCGTGTCATCAGCGCCGGCGAGACCCCCATCCGGGTCGGCCCCGGCCCGAAGACCCGCAAGAAGTACCTGCTCGTGGCCTGCACGAACCTGCTCACCTACTTCTTCCCCGGCGGCCGGCCGATGGAGGCCTTCGACCATTTCGTGTTCCCGGACATGTCCGGGGCGGTCATCGTGCACGACAGGTACCGCAATTACGACAAGATCCCCGGCGTGCTGCACCAGCCGTGCACCCAGCACCTGCTCCGCGACCTGGAAGACGCCGCACAGGCCTACCCGGATGCCGTCTGGCCAGGCCAGGCCGCCGAGGCGCTGCGCGCGCTCATCCACGCCTCCAGCGTCGCCCGGGACAAGGGACTGCCCAGCGTCCCCGCCGAGGACGCCGCCGCTGACCTCAGGCTTTTCCGGCAGGCGGTCATCGTCGGGCTGTCGCAGGCCTCCCGGGTCCCCGGGGCGAACAGCAAGCAGAAGCCCGGCCGCACGCTGCTGGAATGCCTGAAGAACCGGGAAGACGACGTGCTGCGGTTCCTGACCGGCACCCGCATCCCCCCGGCCTCCAACCAGGCCGAGCGCGACCTGCGGCCGGCCAGGACACAGCAGAAGACCAGCGGCCGGCTCCGCTCCGAGGCCCGCACCCGCGACCGCTACGCCATCCGCGGCTACCCCGGCACCGCCCGCAAGCACGCCATCCCCGTCATGGACGCCATCCGCGCCGCCCTCGCCGGAAACCCCTGGATGCCACCCCGGCCGGCATGACCACCACCCCGCCAATCCACGATCACGCAGCGCGATAGGAAATAACACAGCGGCAGTGGGCTGAATGCTTACCTGGCGGCAGTTTCCATGGACAAGGCCTCTATGGGACATATCACTAATTTAGGAAGGCGGGATTGGTATGGGGGATCCGAAATGGGGAGGGGACAGGGAAGAGCCGACGGCGGCCGAAGCGGAGTTCACAGAGCTACTGGACAGGCTCTCGAGTCTGAACATCGAGTACGTATTTGTGCAGGATGATCGCGGGCCCTGGACGCTCGTGGCACTTAGGTTCGATCGTAATATCGGAGGAGAAGATTATATCTTTAAGTCGCTGCGGCTCGACTTTGACTCGGCCGGGATACGTGGTGGCTGGAGCGAGTACAATCTAGATGGCGATGGCCGGGTCAGGGCCGAGGATGCGAATGTTGACACGGCTCCGCCAGATGGAATCATTATTCCGGCCGCCGGGCACACCATTCCCGAGCTTGCGCAGGCGGCCGTGGACTGGTTCCAGAGGCACTGGGACGAGTGGGAAAGGGTGCGCAGGATTCCGCCGAGGCGGACGCCTTGGTGGGGGCGGATGCTGGGGCAGTCGGAGTGGCGTTACCCGTACTGAGGACACAGGGGCCAGCAGTCCAGTGCAGGGGCCGCCACCGGTGGGCCATTAGGAGCGGTGGCAGGTCGGCCGCGTGCCTCGGGGCCCGCAGTGCGGTCAACGAGGTGGAAAGCTGGTTCTAAAGTGATGCCAGACGCGGTTGTGCCGCAGTTGGATGCGCCGTGGTACCGGCTTACGGTGCGGGACCTGCCGATCGAGGGCGGTGAGCCTTTCACCGTGGTCGTGCCGGATCCGGGAGTGGAGCGGCCGCCGGTACCGGTTGATGCCGCTGTAGGGCGGATCCGGTTCGGCCAGGCATGTCCGGACGCGGGCGTGCGGCCCCTGGCATCCGGGGCAGGGGGACGGTCCAGGTGCTTCGTCGGCGATTCCGCTGCGACGCGGGCTGCTATCGGGTCGTGGGTCTCGACGATGGCGCCATGTCTGCGCGGTGTGGTCCCGTGCGGGCCTGAAGGGCATCCGGTGGTCGTCTGGGTTGACGCCCGTGATGCTGGCGCGGTGGAGCGGAGCCTGATCGTCACGGGATTCCAGTTGCTGGCGGGGATCACGGCTAGCCAGCCGGCGTTCCTGGCGCGTGCGGTGGCGCTGGAATGGCTGGGCCGTACCGAAGGCTGGGTGATGGTCATCGAGGGTGACCGGGGTGCCGAACTGGCGGGCTGGCTGCTGCGGCGGTTCCGTCACGGCACGTTCGCGTTCTCCGCGCAGCGCAGCCCGCAGCCGCCCGGAGCCTGCTTTTCGTCCGGCGTCGACGTGGTGGTTTCCGCGGAACTCGCGTCAGGCCCGGCTGGGCGGCATTTCGCGGACCTGGGGATGGGAACCACCGGGGACTTCGGCGAGAACGGGGACATGATCGGACTCTACAGTTCCCTCGCCGGGGCGGCCGGGGAGCGGGATCCGGCGGGCACGGCGGATCGCCTGTGGGCGGCAGGCGACTACGTACGCGCCTTCCGGTTGCAGCGCCTGGCTGCCCGGGTGCCTGATGCCGGCGGCGCTGACCGCAACGTGGAACGGGTGAGGCTGGAAAACAACCTTGCCTGCCTGTACTCGGCGCTGTTGCGGCCGAGAGAGGCGGTAGCCGTCCTGGAGGCCTGCCGGGACCGGTACCGGTCCGGACGCCAGCACGGGAATCCGGTGCCGGAGATCGTCGAGGTGAACCTGGGGCTGTGCTACCTGCAGCTAACGGACATGACGGCGAGGCACTCCGGACACATGCGGCTGGACAGCGCGGCGGAGGCGCACCTCGCCGACCTTGACCGGCGCTCAGCGAGCGCCCTGGAAAGGTACAAGGCACTGCAGTCGCTGGAGGACACCGCACGCAGGGCGCGCCTCGCTGCGGTAAGCCGCCACCGCGAGCGTGCCGTGACGGTATTCGAGGCGCTCCTGGGGCGGCACCATGCCGACACGGATTCCCCGTACGCTTGCCATCTCCGAGACTGCCTGGCTTTTTCCCTGCTCGCAGGTTACGACGGCTACTCGGTATGGCCCGCCTCGGCAGCCTCGAGCGCCAGAGCGCTTTTCCAGGAAAACGTAATTTGGCACGGGATGGTTTCCGGAGAGTCCGCGGACATTACGCTGCGCAGCCGGATCCGCGAGGCCACGGTCGTCGGCATGACCTCAGGCAGCGTCGGCGCACAAGAGGAGGCGATGGCAGAGCTGAGACAAGTCCTGGACATCGCCGGGGAAACGTCGACGAGTGCGGCCGCGCAGTGCGCGCTCGCCCTGTCCCACTTGGCCATCGAGTGCGCGCCGGACGACGCGGTCCCTTATGCCGCAGCGTTCGCCGAGTACTGCCTGCAGGCGGCGGGACCCGAGCATCCCTGGGCGCGCTTCGCCGCCAGCCACTTGGAACTACTCAGGACCCAGCTGCCTGCTGTCGCCTTCCAGCCCGGCGATCCCTATCCGGCCAGTGTCAAAGTCTGGGAAGGCCCTTACGGCGCCAGGCCCGTCCCGCACCTGGACTACCCCGTGGTAGTCCCCTACCTCCTGGCAGGCGATGTCCCCGGCGCGGCGGCGCGCTGCTACGAGACCGCCGCCGCGGCAACCGCCCAGCGCGAAGCCGCAGCCGACTTCCACGCAGAGCTGCGCGCCGCCCTCGAGCGGCGGTGCAACCTCGAACTCAACGACATCCAGCGGCACGAGGGAGCCAGCGCGGACTTCGCCTGGCTCAGCTCACTGCTCACGGAGACCCTCGACAGCGACAGCGGGATCCTCCAGTCCGCCAGCCCCTACACGGTGTTCATCCACGGGTGCTAGCCGCCCGCGGCGCGCGATCAGCTCACCTCCGACAGAGAGGGGACAAGCAGCTACTCCTACACCGCCAACGGGGACCTGGCCTCGGGCACCGGCCCGTCGGGCACCGTCACCTCCACGAGCGACGCCTACGGGCAGCAGGGCACCCAGGGCAGCTAGTCCTCCACGTATGACGCGCTCGGCCGCGACGTCCAGCTCGCCGTCACCAGCGGGGCCACCACGACGCTGTCCTACCAGGGCACCAGCGGGCAAGCTGGCCGGCGACGGGGCCTACGACTACACCTGGACCCCGGACGGCACCCTGGCCGGCACCGCCGGCGTCGGCAGTCCCGGGACCGGGGTGCTGGACTTCACCGACCGGCACACCGACCTCACCGGCCAGTTCACCGCCGCCGGGACCGCCCTGACC
>DAHWEX010000497.1 GCA_027326205.1 Actinomycetota bacterium | reverse complement strand
TACCCGTCCGGGTTCGGCATGCACGGCACGGGCGGCATGGGCGGCATGGGCGGGCCCGGGCGCGGCGCCGGCTGGATGGCCGGCGCCTAGCCGCTGGCCCGTACGGAGGTCATGCTGCCCCGGTCAGTCGGCGAGCTCGCGGAGCGCGGGGAGGACGTCCTTGCCGATCAGCTCGATCGCCGCGACCGGGTCGGCGGACATCACCTGGATGGACACGATGTCCGCTCCGACGTCGGTGACCAGCGGGCGGTACGCCTCGATCAGGCCCGCGGCGTCAGGGACGACCGTGTAGCTGGCCAGCACCTCGTCGCGGTCCATGTCGTCGGCCTTGATGCGGAGTTCCTGCGGGTCGGTGGCCTCGAGGCGGCCCGGGGCGCGCAGGCCGCGCATGGAGCTGAGCGCCTGCCAGGCCGTGTCCTTGTCGCCGGCCAGCACCGTCCAGCGGGTCGCGAGCACGAGGTGCCGCTTGCCCGCCGCGGTCGCGGCCGCGCGGTAGGGGGCGATGACCTTGGCCACCGTGTCGGCGGGGTCCTTCACGCTCGTGATCAGCCCGTCGGCGTGGGTGCCCGCGAACTGCGCGGACTTGGGGCCGCCCGCGGCCATGAGGATCGGCAGCGGGCCCTTCGGCGGGGAGTAGAGCCTGGCGGTCTCGGTGGTGTAGTACTCGCCGTGGAAGGTCAGCTTGTCGCCGCGCAAGAGGCTGTGCATGATCTCCAGGCTCTCCTGCATGCGGACCTGCCGCTCGGCGTAGCCGGGGAACGGAAAGCCGAGCGGGCGCTCGTTGAGCGCCTCGCCGGTGCCGACGCCGAGCATCAGCCGGCCGTTGGAAAGGCGGTCGGTGGTCGCCGCCATCTGCGCGACCAGCGCCGGGTGGTAGTGGAACAGCGGGCAGGTCACCGCGGTGCCCAGCTCGACGCGCTCCGTCGCGGCGGCGACCGCGCCCAGCCACGACCAGACGAACCCGGCGGCACTGGTGTCGTCCACCCACGGGTGGAAGTGGTCGCTGCCGAGCACGGCGTCGAACCCCGCCTCTTCGGCCGCCACGGCCTGCCGCACCAGGTCTTCGGGCTGGTAGGACTCGTGACTGCACAGCCAGGCAAACTTCATCTACGCCTCCATCGTCGTATCGCGTCGCTTCCGATCCTCTCACCGCGCGCGACAGCCTCCGGCGACGGGATCCCTCTCCGGGGAGGCCCGGCCTTCGCGTCACGGGGGCCGGCACGAGTCGTTCCTCGCACCGGCCCACGCCTGCGTGCTTTTCGCCTGTTGGCTACAGGTTGCCGCGCCTGCGGTCGAGTACACCCTCACGGACGCCGCCGATGAAGCTGTCCCATTCAGCGGTCGTGAAGTTCAGGACCCCGCCCCCGGGATTCTTGCTGTCACGGACCCTGACCATTTCTCCAGAAACCCCGGAAACTTCTACGCAGTTTCCATTATGGGTGCTGAAAGAACTCTTTCTCCAGGCACTCGAAGATTCGACTTCCGATTGCTCTTCCCGAACAACGAAGGACCACACCACGCCTACCTCCGGTTTACCGTGCGAGTTTCCTCCTTTTACTCCGCGCCCACGGACAGAGGCTTCTGGGTGGTACTCCGCGCACGGCCGGCGGTTCCGTGGCTTGGAGTCGGCACCGGCAACAGGACAGGCATACCCAGAAGGCACCCGCCGCGAGGCAGGCACCGGAAGCAGCGCGCGTGTCGCACGGCACAGGCAGAGTGCTACTACGAACCGTAGCGGCACCCGCGGCCTAACGAGGCCTGTTCTCGATAATGGGCGTGCTGTTTCGATAGCGAGTGTGCATCTCTGCGGTAAACATCCGGTTACGACCACTGCTGATCCAGCGCGGCAACTATCAGCTGCCGAGAATCCTCCGGGGAGAGCGCAGACTTACGCAGCGAGTCAAAAAAAATCGAATATAGTTGCGTATCAGTTTCACCCTCGACGTAGATCTCAGTGACGAGGGATTCCGTGCTGACCACGTCGCCGAGGGCTCCCTCGTCCCCGGTCCCCTCCTCAGCGCCGAACCTCATGATCACGAAGGAACCGGACAACAGCCCGGGATGCTCCTTCAGCCGCAGGACCCTCAGGTCAACGCCCGGCAGCTCGGTCGCGTCAACAAGACACCGCAACTGGGCCCGCATGACAGCGTGGTCGCCCACCCGGCGCAGCAGCACGGCTTCGTCAATCACCACCGAGAGCCGCAGAGCCGGTTCACGGGTCAATCGCTCTTGGCGGCGCATGCGAACCTGCAAGAAACGCTCTTGAACGCTCGACGGGATGATCGGAACGACTTTTTGATAGGCAATGTTCAATTGTCGCGCATATTCTTCAGTCTGCAGCAACCCCGGAATGGCGAAGGTTTCCCAGTGCAGCAAAGAAACCGCTTCTTCCTCCAAGCCTATGAATTCCAGGTATTGCGGCGTCAGAATATCAGCGTAATCATCCCACCAGCCGCGCTGGACGGCGTCCTCAGCAAGCCCGAGCAAGCGCCCGCGCAGCGGTTCCGTCACACCGTAGTGGTCGATCAGTTTCTCGATCTCCGCCGGCGGGAGGCTCTCCCTGCCCGACTCCGCGCGGCTGATCTTGGTGGCCGACCAGCCGACGTCACGAGCAACTTCGCCGCCCTTGCGACTGCCGCGAAGTTTACGTAGCTCAGCGGCGAGACGCCGACGCCCGACGGTCGGGTTACCGGAGGGTGGCATCGCCCTCTCCCCTGTTGCTGAGGCCGCGCATGGGAACAGTGTGCCACCGGAACGCGCCGTCGTCAGTAAGCCCGTCGGGTGTTTTTCTAAAAGTCATGCCGGGAGTATTGATAAAAATTTTGCCACAGCAGACTATCAGAGTAGGGACAAAGGCTTCCCGAACGTTGAGGAGCTGCGATGGGGACCAGACGGAGAATGCGCCTGGTCTCCGCGGCTGCCGCCAGGCGGCAACTCCAGCCCGGGAGGGAATTCTCCGCCGCCCGTCCCGGGGAGCCGCGCGCACGCGCTCCGCCGCCGCGACGCAGCAGCACCTCCAGGGGAGATCCCCCGCGAGCAGGGCCGCACAAGGAAAGAGGCGATGCGGGAACATCGCCTCTCCCCAAAGCCGGACTCGCGAAGCTAGTCCCAGTTACAGCTAGCTACGTTACCCGGAGATCCACTCGCTGCCTACCCCCTGGTCCGGCTATCTGGCCTATCTGGACAGTCCGGACCGCAGGGGCGGGGTAGGCGGCGGGCTGGATTCCGACGGCGGCGTGCGCGACCCGGCGTGATCTATCGACGGCGATCCCGTTCGGAGAAGTCACATGTCCGTTTCGTCTAGCACCCCGCAAGACACCCAGGCCGCGATCGCGGTCGTGGTCGTCCTGCTCGCCGGCTGGTCCGTCGTCTACTGGCGCACCGCCCTGAAGGTGGCCCTCATCGTGGTCTTGGCCCTGGTCGCCTACGCGGTGATCATCGGCTTCCACGAGGCTTCATCGCTGCTGGCCACCCATCATCACTAGTCCTTCTCCTCCCCCGCCCCGGCGGCTGCCACCGCCGGGGCGGGCCCCGGGCGCCTTGGCGCTCGCGGGCGGTTTCCTTGACCTGGCCGACTTCCTTGACGTTGACTATCTTTATATCGAGATATTTTTCTGTCCGGGAGGTGGCCCTGGTGATCACCGGGATCGATCACGTGCAGCTGGCGATGCCGCGCGGGCGCGAAGGCGCGGCGCGGGCCTTCTACGCGGGGCTGCTCGGCATGACGGAGGTGGCCAAGCCGCCCGCGCTCGCGGTCCGGGGCGGCTGCTGGTTCGCCTCCGGCGCCGCCGTGCTGCACCTCGGGGTGGAGGAGCCGCACCGGCCCGCCCGCAAGGCCCATCCCGCGCTGCTGGTCGACGACCTCGACGCGCTGTCCGCCGCGCTGGCCGCCGCGGGCTACCCGTGCATCCGGGCGGACGACGAGATCCCGGGGGTCCGGCGGTGCCACACCCACGACCCGTTCGGCAACCGGGTGGAGTTCCAGCAGGCCTGAATCTCCCGGGTTTCCCTGGTTTCCCCGGCCCGGGCGTGCATCCGGGGGGCGCTGCCCTCATGCTGGATACGTGGACGCAGAACAGGTCGCTACGTTCCGTGAACTTCTCGCTGGCTCCCCGTGGCTGGAGCAGGCCCGCCTGCTCGGCCGGGCGCTGCGGACGACCCCCAGGTCGCCCGGCGGGCTGCTCGTCGTCGGCACCCCCGCGTTCGAGCCGTGGCACATGACCGCGCACCTCGACGACGAGTCGCGGCTGTCCGGCGTCGCGGAGCTAGCGCCCACGCTGGTGCGCTGGGCGCCCCCGCCGGGCGCGCCGCCGCACCTCGCGGTCGGCCTCGCCCGCCTCGAGGCGGCGCGCCGGGGCGAGACGCTGTTCGTCGTGGCGCAGGACACCGCCCCCGCCCCGCTGCTGGAACGGGTCAGCGACGCGCGCAAGACCGGCGCCACGATCCTCGCGCTGGACGGCGACGACCAGGAACTGGACGCCCTGGCCCACGAGGCGCTCGCGGTCCCGGAGTCCCTGTCGTTCGACGCGGGCCAGCACCTGGTCTCGGCCTGCGCCGGCGAAGGCGCGATCGCGTCCCGCCGCACCTTCCGCGCCCGCCTGGCCCGCCTGCTGGACGCGGTCGCCGGCCCCAGCGCCTAGTGCGACGGCCGCTAGCGAGTCCTTGCGCACGAGCGGCCCATGATCACGTCCGGTTCGCGGCATTTGCGGTGCCCGCGGTTAAGCAATGTGGCAGAGACTTTCAAGGTCCCGGCCGAAAGTCAACGAACTGAAAGGCGTCAGGAGTCGAGCGACAGAACCATGGTCGGGCGCTCGATCACGTGGTCCTCGCGGAGCGGGCGGACCGCGGTGCCGATCGCGAAGAACTCCGTCGTGTGCGAGCCCCACGTGTGGGAGTGCTGGCGGAGTTGGACGCCGACGATGCCCTCGGCGTGCAGTTCCTCGGCCTCGGCCTGCATCCGGGTCATCGCCAGCTCACGGGCGTCGTAGAGCGCCTGGGTGAACTGCTCGATCTCCACGTTGCGGCCGATGTTGCCCAGGACGGAGCCCAGGCGCTGGTGGGCGATGTGATACACGCACGACCCCATGACCATGCCGAGCGGAGCGTAGCCGGCCCGGATCAGCGTCCAGAAGTCCTGGCCGGACAGGTCGGAGGTGAACGGCTGGTTCTTGTTGTTGCGCCAGTTGCTCACGCCGCCACCGCCCGCGCCCGGCTCGGCCTTCACCGCGGTGCCGACCGCGATGAACTCGGCGATGTCGGCGCCGAACTCCTTCATCTCCACCTCGAGGCGCACCCCGACGATGCCGTCCGCGCCGAGCGCGTCCGCCTCGGCCTCCATCCGGGACATGGCCAGCTCGCGGGCGTGGTACATCGCCTGGGACAGGACGTCCAGCTCCTGGTTCTTGTTCCACCGGCCGATTTGCAGGCCGACGTGGTAGATCGACGAGCCGAGCACCAGCCCGAGCGGGCGGAAGCCCACCTCGCGGACCAGCAGGAACTCGTTGACGGACAGGTCGGAGGTGAAGATCGACCCCGCCTTGCCCGGCTGCAACTCCGAGAGCCGCTTGATCGCGTCCTGGGGAACGCCCGCCGCACCAAGGTCAACATGCTGGTTAGTCATCGACGTCCTCTTATCCTCTGTTCTGGCCGATGTCGACGCGCGCCGCCTGGCGCCGCTGCGGGTCGAGGGACATGATGGCGAGCGGGGCGTGCTGCTCTCGGTCCAAATGCCTGCTGGTGAACCTGACGATCGCGGTGCCGATGTTGACCGCCTCGACGATGTGGTCGCGGCGGCCCTCCTGGGCCGGGCACTCGCGCTCGCGTACCCGCAGGTCCATGTTCGCGATGACCACGCCCTCGGCGCCGATCCGCTTGACGTCGGCGGCGAGTTGCTGCCGCGCGTCGTGGCGGGCGTCGTTGACCAGGTCGGTCCAGCCGGTGACCTCGGAGTTTCCCGCCGACCAGCGGGTCTGCCCGACGGTCTGCCAGTCGTCGTGCCTGGCGGCGATCGTGATGCCGAGGACGAGCCCGGCCGGCATCCAGCCGCTGTGCACCAGCTTGGCGAAGTCCTGGCCGGACAGGTCGGAGGTGAACGGCTGCCGCAGCCGCGGCGCGCCGGGCGCGCTGACGGCGGTGCCGATCGCCTTGAACTCAAGGCCGCCGGCGGGGAACTGGCCGATGGTGAGCCGGACGCCGACCACGCCGTGCCCGCCGAGCTCGGCGCACTCGGCCACCATGCGGCTGATCGCGGCGCGGCGCGCCTCGTACAGCGTCTTGACAAGCGGGCCGAACGAGCCGTACCCGCCCTTGCTCGACACCTGGGTCTGGCCGGCGGGGCCCCAGCCGAAGTTGTAGCCGCCCCACGCGCCGGGGCAGCCGTAGCCGCCGGTGTAGCCGACGTTGTAAACCGCGGCGCCAAGCACCTGGCCGACGGGCTGGAAGCCCACCGAGCGGACCGCGGCGAATTCATCGGACGTGAGCGCCGATCCCCAGGTGCCGCTGCGCCTGATCTCGGCCATCCGGGCTTCCGCTGCCGGCGGCAAATGATTGCTCACACTGCCTAGCGTAGCCCGGCTGGCCAAGTCCCGCCCGCCTGGATACCGCATCGATCCGGCGGGCAGGCGCCTAGTCCTGTTTGTCCCAGGCTTCGTTGCGCTCCTTCACCTTGTCCAGGGCGTGTGCCGCCTCGTCGCGGGTCTGGTAGGGGCCGAGTAGGTCCTTGCCCGGGCAGGGCGTGTCAGCGGGCTCTGCGGTCATGTGCCGGGTGCAGAACCACCATTGGTCTTGCTCGTCGGAGTTCGCCATGCCTACTAGACTCGCAAAACATGGCCACTCTGCTCCACCCGGGCCGGCTTTCTCCGGCCCGGCACGTTCCCGCGAACATCCCGCGCCCCGAGTACGTGGGCAAGAAGCAGCCGAAACTCGGCGAGCCCGACGTCAAGGACGCCGACACGATCGCCCGGATGCGGGTCGCCTGCCGGCTGGCGGCGCAGGCGCTAGAGGAGGTCGGCAGGCACGTGCGCCCCGGGGTCACCACGGATCACCTGGACAGGGTCGGACACGAGTTCCTGGTCGCCCGCGGCGCTTACCCGTCCACGCTCGGCTACCGTGGCTACCCGAAGTCGCTGTGCACCTCGCTGAACGAGGTCATCTGCCATGGCATCCCCGACGACACCGTGGTCCGCGACGGTGACATCGTCAACATCGACATCACGGCGTTCATCGGGGGCGTGCACGGCGACACCAACGCCACCTTCCTGGCCGGCGACGTGACCGAGGAGTCGCGGCTGCTGGTCGAGCGGACACGGGAGTCGATGATGCGCGGCATCCGCGCCGTCGCCCCCGGCAGGCCGCTCAACGCGATCGGGCGGGTCATCGAGTCCTACGCCAAGCGGTTCGGCTACGGGGTGGTGCGCGACTTCACCGGGCACGGCATCGGGAAGACCTTCCACTCCGGGCTCGTCGTGCCGCACTACGACGACCCCGATAACACCGTCATGATGGAAACCGGCATGACGTTCACGATCGAGCCCATGCTCACGCTCGGCGTGATCGCCTACGACGTGTGGCCCGACGGGTGGACCGCGGTGACGAAGGACCACAAGCGGACCGCGCAGTTCGAGCACACGCTGCTCGTCACGGAAGACGGCTACGAGATCCTGACCCTGCCCTGACGGCGTGACGGACGACCGGGTAACCGGTGACCGCGCCCCGCGGGAAAGGCCGAAGGCCGTCAGCGCTGGCTGACGGCCTCCGGCGGAGGGCTTAGCAGGCTGTGGCGGCGGGTGGGTGGCTCCGCCGTCACGGCCACGCCCCCCCTTCTGGTGCTGGCTCTGCGGGTTTACGCGTCGCGCTTGCGGAAGAGGTAGGCGCCGGCCGCGATGAGGACCAGGGCCCAGATCGCCGTGATCCCCAGTTGCGGCCAGGCCGACCACAGGTGCGCGTTGGACGGCCCCACGGTCACCCAGACCACCCTTCCCGCCGCGTCGGGGAACCACCGCATCAGGTCCCACCGCCAGTGGTCCGGCAGCAGCTGAACGATGATCGAGAGCACGAACAGCAGGCCGATCGCCGAGGTGATCGCCCCCGCGGTGTGCCGGATGATCGCGCCGAGGCCGAAGGCGATCAGCGCGGCCAGCGTCACGTACAGCGCGCCGCCGACGAGCGAGGTGAGCACGTGGGCCGGGGTGATCACGTCGGTGCCCACGAAGTGGTAGACGGGCGGCCCGTTGCCCGGCCCGCCCGCGGGCGGGCTCATGTTGACGTTGGCCGGGATCGTGACCGAGTGGAACAGCGAGGCGCTCACGCCCGTGCCGGACAGCATCGCCTGGCCCACGAAGAACGAGACGAACGACGTCACCAGGGAGATGACCAGGGCCGTGCCGGTGAAGACGAGGAACTTCGACAAGAAGACGTTGCCGCGCCGCGGCATCGCGCTCAGCGACGTGCGGATCATCCCGGTGGAGTACTCCGCGGTGATCACCATCGCGCCGAGCACGCAGATGACCAGCTGGCCGAATTGCACGAAGGCGCCGATCGAGAGCTGGGTCGCGTCGAACCCGGCCTTGTTCCACGGGTTGTTGTTCAGGTTAGATGCCTGCGCCGCCCCGAGGAGGGCCGCCAGGCCGATGCTGAATACCATCAGCGCCGCGATCGTCCAGTAGGTGGAACGGACCGAGCGGAGCTTGGTGAACTCCGAGGCGAGCACGCCGCGCAGCCCGGCCCGGCCGGTGGCGGGCGGGAGGGCGGACAGCTGAACGTCCGCCTTTGTCGTCGTAGCCATCGGTCAGACCCCGCTTCCGATCGTGGTGGCCTTGGCCGCCGCGGCGGTGCCCTGGCCGGGCATGCCCGCGTGGTACTCCACGCTGTCCGCCGTCAGCTCCATGAACGCCTCTTCCAGGGAGGCCCGCACCGTGGCCAGCTCGTGCAGCCGGATGCCCTCGCCGAACGCCAGGTCGCCGATCTCCTCGCTGGTCATGCCGCGCACCTCGATCGCGCCGTCCTCGTCGACGCCGGCGGTCGCGCCCTTGGCGCTGACCGCGCGGACCAACTGGTCCGTCGCGGGGGTGCGCACGCGCACGGCAGCGCCGGAGGCCCGGGCGACGAATTCCTTCATCGTGCAGTCGGCGATCAGCTTGCCCCGGCCGATGACGATCAGGTGGTCGGCGGTGTTCTCCATCTCCGCCATCAGGTGGCTGGAGACGAAGACCGTGCGGCCCTCGGCGGCCAGGGCCTTCATCAGGTTCCTGATCCAGAGGATGCCCTCGGGGTCGAGGCCGTTGACCGGCTCGTCGAACATGACCATCTTCGGGTCGCCGAGCAGCGTGGCCGCGATGCCGAGGCGCTGGCTCATGCCCAGGGAGAACCCCTTGGACCGCTTCTTCGCCACCTCCGACAGGCCGACAAGCTCGAGCACCTCGCCGACCCGCCGCTTGGGCAGGCTGTTGGTCTGGGCGAGGCAGAGCAGGTGGTTGTAGGCGGACCGGCCGCCGTGCACCGCCTTCGCCTCAAGGAGCGCGCCAACCTCGCGCATCGGGTAGGCAAGCTCGCGGAACGGCTTGCCGTCCACGGTCACCGCGCCGTCGGTCGGGTAGTCAAGCCCCAGGATGCAGCGCATCGTGGTGGTCTTTCCCGCCCCGTTCGGCCCCAAGAAGCCCGTCACCTTGCCCGGCTCTATGCCGAACGTCAGGTTGTCGACGGCGACCTTAGCGCCGTACCGCTTCGTGAGGCCCCGCACCTCAATCATGGGAAAACCGGTCCTCTCTAGGAACCTTCTTCAGCTGCGTTGCGGTCGATGTCGCGAGCCTTAGCCAAAAGAGGAAGGCCCGGTGTGGCGACGGTCCCAATTCTGCCCGGCGGTCGATGGCCGCCGCGTCACCCCCGGTGATGATTTACCCGGTACTCCCGGAGGGTGATCCCCGCGGCCGGCCGGGAACGCCGGAAACGCCGGGGCCGCCTATATCGTGCCGTAGCGGGCCTGAGAATCCGCTGAGGGGAAACGCGGAGCAAGGGCCCGTTCGGAATTACCAAAAGATTATTCAGAACGGTCCGGGTTTACCGTTCCAGTGCAGGGTGACCGAGTAGCCGGGGCCGACAGCACGGACGCGATGCGGTGTGCGGGCGCCGCGGACGCGGACGCGGCCAGGGCGCAGGGGACGGTGCGGTGCGCCCGCTCCCGGTGCCGGGTGCCGGTGCTCGGGCTCGCCCTGGCCCGCCGTTTCGACGGCCTCGCCGGCCAGTGCCGTGGCCTGCCGGCAGTCGCAGTCCGCGGCCGTGCCCGGCGGCAGGACGAGCAGCCAGGTGCCGGGGGCGTCCGGCAGCGCGACGCGCACCGGGGCGCGTTCGTCGAAGCGGACCAGGTCCCACCAGCGCTCCGGTGCGGCGGCGAGGTCCGCCAGGTCACCCGCGACCCGGCCGTCGGTGCGGGGCACGGCAACGGCGGGCGATGCGGGGACGAACGGGCCGGCGAGCCGCGCGATCTCAGGAGCAGCCGAAAGGTCGGCGTTCACGAGGGTTCCTTCGTGTGTCGGTTGTCAGGACTCCGGCTGGAAAAGCAGGGTCACCCGCAACACGAGGAGAGAGGGCAGCACAGCAGGGCCTGGCGGCTCGGCTGGTGTGCTGACATGCAGGTCATCACACCGCAACGACGACCCGTTGTCAAGCGGCGAGGTCAGCCGACGCGGAGGCCGCGGGCGGACAACTGGTCGAGAGCGGCGGACACCTGAGGGGTGTCCAGGGCGCCGTGGGAGTCGGCGGCCGTCCAGGCCGCCCTGGCCAGGGCGCGCAGGCCGTCGATCGCGGCGCCTGCCCCGGCCAGGGACAGCGTGCCCGCCGCGTCCGCGGTCGCGGTCCAGCCGCCGCAGGTGGCGCCGGCCGCGGACACCGCGACGTCCGGGTAGGGCCGCAGGAGGGCATCGAGCGTCTCGGCGATGTACGTGGGTCGCTGACGGGCGGGCGCGAGGGTGACGGTCCGCGCGTTGTCCACGCCGGTGAGGACGAGGAGGCTGTCGGCGCCGGCGTTGTAGGCGGCCTCGATGTCGGTGTCGAGCCGGTCGCCGATGACGAGGGGCCGCCGCGCCCCGGTGCGGATGACCGACTCCCGGTGCAGCGGCGGTTCCGGCTTGCCCGCGACGACGGGCGCGGTCCCGGTGGCGTGCTCGATGACCTTCAGCAGCGACCCGTTGCCGGGCGCGGTGCCGCGCGCGTTGGGGATCGTGGAGTCGGCGTTGGTGGCGACGAAGAGCGCCCCGGCCCGGACGGCGAGCCCGCCCTCGGCGAGGCGGCCGTAGTCGATGCCGGGGGCGAAGCCCTGGACGACCGCCGCCGGGTTCTCCGTCGCGGTCGAGACGGGGACCAGGCCGCGTTCGCGGACGGCGAGCCGCAGCGCCGTCCCGCCGATGACGAGGACCTTCGACTTCGGCGGCAGCTTGTCCGCGAGCAGGCGGGCCGCCGCCTGGGCGGAGGTGACGACGTCCGCCTCCGTGACGGGCGCGCCCATGCCGTCGAGGAGGGCGGCGACCGCGGCGGGGGTACGCGAGGCGTTGTTGGTGACGTAGGCGACGTGCGCGCCGGCCTGCCGGGCCCGCTGCAGGGCCTGCGGGGCACCGGGGATCGCGGTACCGCCGATGTAGACCACACCGTCAAGGTCGAAGAGGAGGACATCGTAGGCGGCGGCAAGCGTTTCTGGCACGGCTCAAGCCTACGGGGTCTGTCTCCTGAACTTGAGGGTGGCTCGCACTTGGCGCAGGGCGTCGGTGTAGTGCTCGCGGTCCGGGCGCATCGCCACGGCCAGGGCCAGGTACTCGGCGGCGGCCTCGTGCTCGCCGGCCCGGGCGAGGGACAGGCCGAGGCCGAAGTGCGCGTAGTCGTCGGTCGGGCTGGCCTCGACGATGACCCGGAAGTTGTCCGCCGCGGCGGCGTACTGGCCGGTGTCGAACTGCGCGCGGGCGAGCGCCTCCCGGACACTGCGCGAGGCCGGCTCGGCGTTCGCAGCCCGCTGCAGGACCTGCGCCGCGGCCGCGGCGCTGCCCCTGCCGAGGAGTTCCATGCCGGTGGTGTACCAGGTGTGCACGAGGGCGGGGTCCGGGCCTACCGCCCCGTTGCGGGCGTTTTCGCCGGGTCCGCGCTCCCGGTGGGCCCCGTTTTCGTGGTGCGGGGAATCCCAGCTGCCGCTTGGTACTTCTGACATGGTGTGCAGACCCACTTTCCGTCCGGCGATGGCTCCGCTCGCGGCGCCGGCCTCCTCCTGGCGCCGTTTCGCGGTGTCCGTTATGACCTATCCCGGGTAGGGGGACTGGCAAACGTCACATCACCTCCGTATGACGTGATCGGGCCCGGAACCCTGGAGCGGCTGGTCGCGGCCTCGCCCTACAACGTTGTCCGGCTCATCCTCCCGGCGGCCAGTGAAACCGCGGCCGCGCTGCTGCGCGACTGGCTCGCGGACGGCGCGCTCACCGCCGATGACGTCCCCGCGCTGTACGTGTACGAGCAGCGGGGCGACGGCTGGGCCCAGCGCGGGCTGATCGGGCTGATCGCGGTGGGAACCGGCGCGGTGCTCCCGCACGAAGGCGTGATGCCCGGACCGGTCGCCGGACGGCGGGAACTGATGAAAGCCACGCGAAGCAACCTCGAGCCCATCTTGCTCGTCTATCACGGTGGGGCGGGTGACGGCGGGCACGGGGGCCCCGCCGCCCCGGGAGCCGCCTCCCGGCTGACCGACCAGACCGCGCAGAGCCAGCCGCCGCTCGCCGCCGCGGTCACCCGCGACGGCACCGCGCACCGGCTGTGGGCGGTCACCGACCAGGCCGTGCAGGCGGCCGTCGCGGCGGACCTGGCGACGCGCACGGCGCTCATCGCGGACGGCCACCACCGCTACGCGGCCTACCGCGGGCTCCAGGAGGAAATGCGCGAAGCCGGCGCTGGCGCGGGCCCGTGGGACTACGGCCTCGCCTTTCTCGTCGACGCGGACGCGTACCCGCTCCGCCTGGGCGCGATCCACCGGGTCCTGCCGCGGCTCGCCCCGGCCGAGGCGGCGCGCCTGGCCGCCGCGGCGTTCACGGTGACGCCGGTTCCCGTGGCCGCGGCGATGTCCCGGCTGGCCGCGGCGGCCGCGTCGGGAACCGCGTTCCTGCTGGCCGGCGAGGAGGGATTCTGGCTGCTCACCGACCCCGACCAGGACCAGCTCGCGGCGGCGATGCCGCCGGAGGCCTCACCGCGCTGGCGGGCGCTCGACGCCTCGGTGCTGCAGGAGCTGCTGCTCGCCCGGCTCTGGTCGATCACGGACAACGAGCGCGACGTGCTGATCGCGCACGACGCGGACGAGGCGGTCCAGCTGGCGGCCGATTCCGGCGGGACGGCGGTCATCTGCAACCCGATGCCGCTCGCCGCCGTGATGGACATCGCGGCCCACGGCGAGAAGGTCCCCCGCAAGTCGACGTCGTTCGGCCCGAAGCCCCGCACGGGCTTCGTGCTGCGAACGTTCGAACCGTGAGCTCAGGCTTCCTGGTCTGCTTCGCCCGGCGGAAGGGTGCGGGCCGCGACGGCCTCGGGGACCGAGCCGTAGATGCTGAAGACCTTGTTGAGGCCGGTGATCTTGAAGATGCGCAGGATGCGGCTCTGGGTACAGACCAGGTCGATCCAGCCGTCCTGGGCGCGGACCCGCTTCAAGCCGCCGACCAGCACGCCCAGGCCGGTCGAGTCGAGGAACTCGACGCCTTCCATGTCGATGATGAACTGGAAACTGCCCCCATCGGCGAGGCTGACCAGCTTCTCCCGCAGCCTAGGAGCGGTGTAGACGTCGATCTCGCCGCTGACCGCGATCACTGTGAACCCCGGGATGTCGGAGTGCACATTGAGCGTGAGCTCCATCTCTTCTCCCTCTCCTGTTGTCTTGGGACAATAGCCGGGTGCGTGATGACATTTCTATGACGACAGGCAACTCCGCGGCATCTGGCGGTCCGGACATTACCGACCTGGGGCACGGCGTCTTCCAGGTCGATACGCGGATGGCCGGCTACCCGGGGATTACCGCAGGTTACCTGATCCGGTCGAGTCGTCCCTGCCTCGTCGAGACGGGGACGTCCACGTCCGCGCCCGTCGTCCGGGCGGCACTCGGCGCGCTCGGGATCGGGCCGGGCGACCTGGCCACGGTCGTGGTGACGCATATCCACCTGGACCACGCCGGCGGGGCCGGCGACATCGCGGCGATGTTCCCGGCCGCCGAGGTCGTCGTGCACGAGAAGGGGGCGCGGCACCTCGCGGACCCGTCGCGGCTGATGGCCAGCGCGCGGATGGTATACGGGGACGCGCTTGACGTGCTGTTCGGCGAACTGGCCGCGGTGCCGGCCGGGCGGCTGCGCGCGCTGGAGGACGTCGGGGTGGTCGACCTGGGCGACGGGCGGCGGCTGGAGAGCTACTACTCCCCCGGGCACGCCAAGCACCACGTGGGGCTGCTCGACTCGCTCAGCGGCGACCTGTACGTGGGGGACGCGGCGGGCGTCTACATCCCGGAGACCGGCGACCTGCGGCCCGCCACGCCACCGCCGGACTTCGACCTGGAGGTGGCGCTCGGGTCGATCGCCAGGTTCGCCGCGCTTGACCCGGCGCGGCTGCTGTTCAGCCACTACGGGCCGGTGTCCGCCGTGCCCGAGACGCTGGAGCGGTCCGCGGACGAGATCTCCGTCTGGGTGTCCGAGACGCGGGCGGCCCGGTCCGCCGGGATGGACCTCGACCACGCCGTCGCGGCCGTGCGCGACAAGACGCTGTCGCGGTACGCGGCCTGGGACGCTTCGGCTGATCCCGCCGTTCGCGAGAAGTTCGAGCAGATCAGCGGGGCGGCGGCCAACGTCGGCGGGATCTGGCACTGGCTGGACAAGGTCCAGCAGCCCGGAGGCTGAGCCGCGCGCCGGCCCGGCGGTCTCCCGCCGGGCCGGCGCATGCGGTCCCGCCGGTAACTTCTCCGGGTGCTCGTGCGCCGGGGCCTCGGCCGGCTCGTCCTTCTCCGCTAGGTCGTCAAGGCCGTCCGGCTCGTCGTCGACGTCTTCCTCGTCCGCTTCGTCGTCGAGGTCGTCTTCGTCTTCGTCGTCTTCGTCTTCGTTGTCGTCGAGGTCGTCGTCTTCCTCCGCGTCGTCGATTTCCTCGTCGTCCTCGTCCTCGTCGTCGAGGTCGTCGTCGAGGTCGTCGTCGAGGTCAGCGGCCCCGTCCTCGTCGTCAAGGTCATCCTCGTCGAGGAGGTCATCCTCGTCGTCCTCGTCGTCTTCCAGGTCGGTGACGGTGATGCCGTCAAGCTCGTCCAGGCGGGCGAGGGCGTCGGTCTGCTCGTCCTCGTCGGCGACGACCGCGCGAGAGAATGCCTCCCTGGCCGCTTCCATCCGGTCCGCGGCCAGCAGGGCCTCGCCGTAGGCGTAGAACAGGCGGGCCGACCAGGGACGCTGCTTCCCGTCGGTCAGCTCCGGCACCTGAAGGGCGAGCACCGCGGCGTCGGACAGGCCCTGATCGCGGCGGATGCCAGACTCCACGATGCGGAGCTCGATCTGCCCGGCCCGCGGCAGGCGCTTCGCCTCCGCGCTGTGCACCAGGTCGAGGGCACGGTCAAGGCGGCCAAGGCCGCGCTCGGCGTCGGCCATCAGCGGAAGGTAGTCGTTGCGCCCGGTCATCCGGCGGCCGGCCTGCAGCTCGGTCAGCGCCTCCGCCCAGCGGCCGGACTTGTAGGCCATGATGCCGGACACCTCGCGGACGATGCCGACCCGGGCCGCCAACTGCTTGGCCGCCTGCGCGTAGCGGTAGGCCTGCTCCGGGTCCGCGGCGAGCTCGGCGGCGATCAGGTAGCGGCCGACGGTGCTCGCCCGGTCGAGCGACAGGCTGCCGAGTTCCTCGCGGACCTCGCGGGAGACCTGCTCGTCGGTGATGCTGTCCGGGATGCGGGGCGCGCTGGAGGCATCCCCGGAGCGGTCATCCCGGCGCTGGTACGGGCGGCCCCGGTCGGCGCCCGGCCGGTCCCCGGATCCAGGCCTGCCGCCGGCACCGTACGACGTTCCGCGGGCGCCTGGCCGACCCGCGCCGCTCGGTCGCGGCGAGCGGGGTGCCCGGTCGTCCGGGAATGACCCGCCGATCCGGTCGGACATGGTCCGGCTGAAGCCCTGGCTCCGCCCCGGACGGTCACCGCCGCCGGGCCGTCCCTGCGACGGCCGGTCCGGCCTGCGGTCGCCGCCGTCGCGGCCCCGGTAGCCGCCGTCGCGCCGGTCGTCACGGCGGTCCGATTCACGATCGGCGCCTGGCCTGCGGTCGCTGTCGAACCGGCGCTCGCCGCCGAACGAACGGCCGCCGGAGTCACCGCCGGGCCGGCGGTCGGGGCCCCGGTCACCGTAGTCACGACGGGGACGGTCACCGCCCCGGAAGCCGCTGTCCGAACCTCCCGATCCGCCGCCGTAGGGCGCGCGCGGTGGCCGGTCTCCGCTCGGCCGGCGGTCGTAACCGCGCTCGCCGTCGCCGCCGCCGAAGTCCCGGCGCGGGCCACCTCGGTAGCCGGGCCGGTCGCCGCTCCGGACGCCGCCCTCGGAACGGCCCTGGCCGCCGTAGGACGGGCGGTCGCCGTAGGACGGGCGGTCGCCGCGCGAGCCGCCGCGGTCGTAGCCGCGTTCACCGCCGCCGAAATCACGACGGGGACGGTCACCGCCGCGGAAGCCGCTGTCGCTGCCGACGTCGCGCCGCGGTCCGCGGAACCCGCCGTCCCGCTGCCCGCCACCAGCGGCAGGCCTGCTCGGGCGGTCGCCATACCCGCCTTCGCGGCGCGGTCCGCGATCGCCGCCGTAGCCGCCGCGGGCGCCGTCGCGCTCGCCGCGGTCGCTGCCGCGGGAGTCTCCGTCGCGGTCCGAGCGCGGCGCGCGGTTGTCTCTGTCTCGGTCTCCCCGGTACTGCGAGGGGCCGCGGTCGTAACCGCCGCGGTTGCCGCCATCGCGCGAACCGCCGTACCGGCGGTCTCCGCCACCGCTCCCGGACCCGCTAAAACCGCCGCTGCGGCTCCCCTGGCCCGCGGAACGGCTGTATCCCCCAGAGCGCCCAGCGCTGCCGGAGCGGTCGCCGCTGCCGCTGCTGGAGCGCCCACGCCCATCTCCGGCGCCGTCACGCTGCGACGCATTGCCGTCTTCGGCCACTGTCCAGACCTCCTGCACACTCAATTTCACCCTATGCGCTCGCGCGCACGAACAGCCCCAACCCCTGGCTCTCGCCCCGACCCGGGCCTCACCGAAGACCCGCTCGCGGCGAGCGGTCTCAAGGGATGCGCTCAGCGGCGCGGCCGAGCCGTAACGACCGCTAAGCGGGCCCGCCGCGGGAGGCCTGCCGGCCTTGTGGCGTTAACGCACGTGGGGCGCGAAGCGTTACGCCCTGAAGATCATTACCGAGATAAACCAATGAAGGGGGCTGACCTGCTGGTCAACCCCCTTCATGGCAAAGTATGTTCCGGCGGTGTCCTGCTCTCCCACGAGGCCTCCCTCGCAGTACCATCGGCGCTGAGGGGCTTAACTTCCGGGTTCGGAATGGGACCGGGTGTTTCCCCCTCGCTATGGCCGCCGGGAACTCTATAGAGTTATCTGGCCCGCGAACGCTCATGACGAGCATTCGTTTCCCGGCCGTAACTCGGGAGCTACACAGTGGACGCGAACCTCGCTCGTGTTTTTAGCAAACACATTGTTTTCAGCAAACATACTGTTACCAGCAAACACGATGCGAGTACATGTAGTGCGTGCAGGGTCAAGCCCTCGGCCTGTTAGTACCGGTCAGCTGAACGCCTTACGGCGCTTGCACTTCCGGCCTATCAACCCAGTCGTCTGGCTGGGGGCCTTACCCACTCGATGGTGATGGGAGACCTCATCTTGAAGCGTGCTTCCCGC
>DAHWEX010000246.1 GCA_027326205.1 Actinomycetota bacterium | reverse complement strand
TGTTGAACGGCGCGGGGGATTCCCACCAAATTCTTAGTTCGCGGCACTCACCGTTGCGATGAAGGGTGCCGACGAGGTGGCTTCGTTGGCGGCGGCACCTTGCCGATCACTGTCCCCGGGTGGCCATGACCTGCGGTCCGGCGCGCGTGCGAAGGCCAGCGCGTCGGCCTGGCGCCGGTCCGTCGGCCTCGTGCCCGCCCAGGTTGCGCGACCGGGGCTCTGCTGCCAGGCTGCAACACCGGGTGCCCCCTTCCCCGGTGAGAGGTCCGGGCCCAGCCTTGGCGGGGTGAGCGATGATCGAGGTCTTCGACGCCGGCGCGGCGCGCCGTGCGCTGTTCCGCCGCGCCTTGCCCTGCCCGGACTGCGGCGCGCCCCTCAAGCCGTGGGGGCACGTCCGCGAGCGCGCCGTCCGCGGCCGCGGCGGCGCCCTGGAGGCGTTCCGCCCGGACCGGGGCCGGTGCACCGGCTGCGGCACCACCCACGTGATCCTCGAGGCCAGCCTGCTCCCGGGCCGCGCCTACGCAGCCGGGCTGATCGGGCAGGCCCTCGCCGCCGCCGCGGGCGGGCACGGGCACCGGCGCATCGCCGGGGACCTCGGCGTTCCCGGCGGCACCGTGCGCGGTTGGATCCGCCGGGCGCGCCGGTCCGCCGAGCAGCTGCGGGTCATCGGCGTGCGGGCCGTCGTCGCGCTCGATCCTGAGGCCCTGCCCGTCCGGGTCCTGGCGGACCCGCTGGCGTGCGCGCTGGACGCGCTCGGCGCTGCGGCCGTGGCGATGGGCCGCCGACTCGGCCTGGACGAGGTCGGCATGTGGGCGCGGATCGTGGTCCTGACCCGCGGGCGGCTGCTGCGCCTGGCCCCGGACAGCTGAGCCGCAAGCGCCGTTCCCGGCTCCCGCATGCCCGCTTACGGGCATCGCCGGCATCAGGAGCCGCCGGCGGCACCGCAATCAGCGGCCGACCCGGCACCTTGCCGACGAAGGCGACACCTTGCCCACGACACTGCCCGGAATGCCGGATTCTTCGTCGGCATCGTGAACGCCGCCAAGATGGTGATTTTCAGCGTCGCCTAACATCTCCTGCAGCAGGCGCACGACCGCGGCATCCGCGCCGCCTTCATCGCCGGCGACGAAGTCTACGGCGGCCTTGACCTGCGCACGAGCATCCGCACGCGCGGCCACGGCTACGTCCTCGCCGTCCGCTCCAACCACGCGGTGACCCTGCCCTCCGGCCGCCGCCTCCCCGTGAAAGCAGCATCGTCCCTGGTCAAGCCCGGCATGTGGCAGCGGATGCGCACCGGGCAGGCCACCAAGGGCGCCAAGGACCACCACTGGGCCATGATCGCCGTCACCCCCGACGACACCCCCGAGGGCCGCGATGACGGGCACGCCGTTCTCCTCCTGCGCAAGCACCGCTACACCGGCACCGTCAGCTACTTCCTGTGCTGGACCCCGGAACCCGTCCCCCTCGCCACCCTCATCAAGGTCGCCGTCACGAGATGGAGAACCGAGGAAGATCACCAGCAGTCCAAGCAGGTCACCCGGCTGGACAGCGGCCAGGTCACCACCTGGACCTCCTGGCACCGCCGGACCGCGGTCAGCCTGCTCGCCTACGCCTTCCTCGCAGTCGCCGCCGCATCCCAGCGTGCCGCGGACGCCGCGGCCGGACTCCTCGAACTGATCCCCGTCACCGTCCCCGAGCTGCTCAGACAGCTCCGCGGTACCGTCATCCCCGAGCCCCGCCGCGACAAGCCCCACCGCAACGCGTGGTTCATCTGGCGGCGCCGCCACCAGTACCAGGCCCAGCAAGCCCACCAGCGATGGCACGCCTACGCCGACGAGACGCCATGGTAACGATCTACAACTGCCGTAACTCTGAGAGCACCCGCGCACTACGCCGCCTTCGTGCTACTGCCCGCGCCCGCTACCGGACACTTTCCATTTTGCCAGTGAAGATTGCCCTGGCCTGTGACCTGGGAATTCGCGTGGGCACAGACTGCCAAGCAGCGTCTGCCGACTGACATCGAAGATTCCCCTTCCCAGGTCAGCGACGTGTGTCGCGGAATTTCGATGTCACAGGACGTAGCCGGTGGCCATGCGGACAAGGTCCTCTCGGCTGGATTGTGGCAACAGTGCGCAACGTGATGCTTCGATCGCTACCGGCAAATAATGTCAGTGGGTGGTCTTACCATCACAGTCATTGGCCGATGGCGGAGGGGAGCGCATGGAGCCCTCTGAGGACGAAGCACTGGGCGGCGGCGTGGGCACCGCCGAGGATCCTCCTAGCATGCTCGCCGGGATGGCTGTCGGCGGGCTGAGCGTTTATGAGCCATCGTTCCCGGCGCGGGTCGCGGCGTTCCTTCGGTTCAGCCCCGTGATCGAGGCCGTGCAGTCGGCGCGGCGGCGCGGCTGGCCGGAAGGCGGGTACGACGTCGTCACGCTAGCGCTGGCGGCGATCGACCTGGTCGTGGCGCGGCAAGGATTCGAGGAGGAGGCGACCCGCGGGGATGTCGTCTCGGCGCTGACCTCGCTGGCATCTTTGGCCTGCCCGGACCGGCCCGCAGCGGAACACGCGGACGTGGGCGGGTTCGTCGTGGACTACCTGCTGAACCGCTAGGGCTACCAGGCCAGGTTCCGCTACGTGACCAGCGACTACTCCAGCCAGGAGCATGGCCACTACCGGCGTGACGTGCCGTTCGCGTTGCTGGAGCAGCGTGATGACCCTACCCGGGACGAGAACGTGCTGCGGGCGACCCCCGACGCGATCAACGCGCTGATCGGCGGTCTTGACTTCGACGTTGAAGATGAGCAGGTCGCCACCGAGATCATCCTCCAGCGGCAACTGGAGCGGAACGCCTTCGACTCGGCTGTCCGGTCGGCCGAGCGCGCCCGGCTGCTCTCCGTCAGCCTGGCAGAGGATCTCGACCGGGTGGTCAAGCAGACCCGCCGTGACCTGCGGGCCGTGGAGCAGAGTGGGCGACGGACGTGCCGGACAGGGGCCAGGCGACGCTGACCTCGAGCGGACGGGTCCGCGAACTCACCGAGGCGGCACCCGACGAGGCGATCGACCTGTGGGGCGAGGCGGACGCCCTACTCCGGCGCCTGGACAATGCGGTGATCGCGGCGGACGAGGAGCGGATCTTGCGCCGCGCCCGGCTCTACGCCGACCAGCGCACGATCGAGGCCCAGGAGCGGAACCGGTACCTTCCCACCAGCCTCGACGCGGAGGGCATCCAGCGGGTTCTAGCGCCGATGGTCACCGTCGAGACGGGCTGGGAGTACCTTCGGTCGGCCCTCTCTGCAAGCCAGCTGACGCCCGCCCTGGACATGCCCGCTATAGAGCCTGTTTCTAAAGTCCGGGGCGGGGCGGGGTTACGCGTGCGCGTGCGCGTGGGCTGGGTGTTTCGGGCGGGTGCGCGGCGTGGCGTGGTGACTTGGGTGCGGGCTCCCGGTAAGGCAGGG
>DAHWEX010000495.1 GCA_027326205.1 Actinomycetota bacterium | reverse complement strand
CTCGGCATGGTGCGCGCCTACATGCGCCACGTCCAGGACAACGCCGAGGAATCGGTCCGCCGGGTGATCTCCGTGCTCCGTGACGGCGCCTACCGCTACGAGCTCGACAGCGGCGCGGTGATCCAGGTGGCCGTGCGGGTGAACCGCGCCGACCGCACCGCGACGATCGACTTCGCCGGCACCTCGCCGCAGCTCGACAGCAACTTCAACGCGCCGTCGTCGGTGGCGACGGCCGCCGTGCTCTACGTGTTCCGCACGCTGGTCGACGACGACATCCCGCTGAACTCCGGCTGCCTGAAGCCGCTGCGGATCAGCATCCCGGAGGGGAGCATGCTCGCCCCCGCGTACCCCGCCGCGGTCGTCGCGGGCAACGTGGAGACCTCGCAGGCGGTCACCGGGGCGCTGTACGCGGCCCTGGGCGTGATGGCCGAAGGCTCCGGGACGATGAACAACGTCACATTCGGGAACGACCGCCACCAGTACTACGAGACGGTGGCCAGCGGCTCGGGCGCGGGCGACGGGTTCGACGGCACCGACGTCGTGCAGACCCACATGACGAACTCCCGGCTGACCGACCCCGAGGTCCTGGAATGGCGCTACCCGGTCCGGGTGGAGCGCTACGAGATCCGCGCGGGCAGCGGCGGGGCGGGCCGCTGGAGCGGCGGCAACGGCGGACGGCGCGCGATCAGGTTCCTCGAGCCGATGACGGTCAACACCCTGTCCGGCCACCGCCGCGTGCCCCCCTACGGCATGGCGGGCGGCGAGCCGGGCGCCCTCGGCCGCCACTGGGTGCGGCACCCCGACGGCACCGTCACCGAGATGGCCGGCTGCGACAGCGCGGCGGTCGCCCCGGGCGACGTGTTCGTGATCGAGACCCCCGGCGGAGGCGGCTACGGAAGCCCGCCAAACGACGGATAACAGCAACAAGCGCGAAGCGCTGATCAGTGCGCGAAGCCTGGGCCCGTTCCTTATCCCTAAAAAGGGAGGCCGGGGCGGTCGCACAGTGGTCGCGACCGCCCCGGCTCACCCGGGCTGGCCTTTAGCCGTAGATCAGGTCGAACCGGTCCGCGTTCGCGACCTTCGCCCACGCCGCGACGAAGTCGCTGACGAACTGCTCCTTCGCGTCGTCGCCGCCGTACACCTCGGCCAGGGCCCGCAGTTCGGAGTTCGACCCGAAGACCAGGTCGACCCGGCTGCCGGTCCACCTGACCGCGCCGTCCGCGGTGCGCCCCTCGAACGTGGTGGCGTCGGAGGAGGTGGGCGTCCACGTCGTGTCGTAGTCGAGCAGGTTGACGAAGAAGTCGTTGCTCAGCACCCCGGGCGTCTCGGTGAAGACGCCCAGCTTGGACCCGTCGTAGTTAGCGCCGAGCACGCGCAGCCCGCCGACCAGGACCGTCATCTCCGGGGCGGACAGCGTGAGCAGGTTCGCCTTGTCGACGAGCAGGTACTCGGCCGGGAGCTGCTGGCCCTTGCTGACGTAGTTGCGGAACCCGTCCGCCCTCGGCTCGAGGTGCGCGAACGACTCCACGTCGGTCTGCTCGGCCGTCGCGTCGGTGCGGCCCGGCGTGAACGGCACGGTCACGGTGACCCCGCCGTCCGCGGCGGCCTTCTCGACCGCGGCGTTGCCCGCGATGACGATCAGGTCGGCCAGCGAGACGTTCTTGCCGCCGGCGCTGAACGAGTCCTTGATCCCCTCCAGGGTGCGCAGCACGAGCGCGAGCTGGTCGGGGTTGTTGACCTCCCAGCCGCGCTGCGGCTCAAGCGCGATCCGCGCGCCGTTGGCGCCGCCGCGCTTGTCGCTGCCGCGGAACGTCGAGGCCGATGCCCACGCGGTGGACACGAGCTGCGCGACGGTCAGGCCCGAGGCGAGCACCTGGGCCTTCAGCGCCGCGACGTCCGCCTCGGACACCGGCTCGCCCTCGGCCGCCGGCACCGGGTCCTGCCAGATCAGCACCTCGGACGGCACCTCGGGGCCGAGCAGCCGGATGGCCGGGCCCATGTCGCGGTGGGTCAGCTTGTACCACGCGCGGGCGTAGGCGTCGGCGAACGCCGCCTGGTCGGCGGCGAACCGGCGCGAGATCGGCTCGTAGACCGGGTCGAAGCGCAGCGCCAGGTCGGTGGTGAGCATCCGCGGCTCGCGCTTGCCCTCGCCGAACGCCTCGGGCACCAGGCCCGCGCCCCCGTTGTCCTTGGGCCGCCACTGGTTGGCGCCCGCCGGGGACTGGAACAGCTCCCACTCGTAGCCGAACAGGATGTGGAAGAACTCGTTGTCCCACCGGGTCGGGTGGTAGGTCCAGGTGACCTCGAGCCCGCTGGTGATCGCGTCCGCGCCGACCCCGGTGCCGTAGCTCGACTTCCAGCCGAGGCCCTGCTGCTCGATCGGCGCGGCCTCCGGGTCGGGGCCGACGCTTTCTGCCGGGCCGGCGCCGTGGGTCTTGCCGAAGGTATGCCCGCCGGCGATCAGCGCGACGGTCTCCTCGTCGTTCATCGCCATCCGGGCGAACGTCTCGCGGATGTCCCGGCCCGCCGCGACGGGGTCCGGGTTGCCGTTCGGGCCCTCCGGGTTGACGTAGATGAGGCCCATCTGCACCGCGCCGAGCGGGTCGGCCAGCTCGCGGTCGCCGCTGTAGCGCTCGTCGGCGAGCCACTCGGTCTCCGGGCCCCAGTACACGTCCGCGTCCGCCTCGTAGACGTCCACGCGGCCGCCGCCGAAGCCGAACGTCTTGAAGCCGCCCGCCTCCATCGCCACGTTGCCGGCCAGGATGAACAGGTCGGCCCAGGAGAGCTTCTTGCCGTACTTCTTCTTGACCGGCCACAGCAGGCGGCGGGCCTTGTCGAGGCTCACGTTGTCCGGCCAGCTGTTCAGCGGCGCGAACCGCTGCTGCGCGGAGCCGGCGCCGCCGCGGCCGTCGCTCACCCGGTAGGTGCCCGCGCCGTGCCACGCCATCCGGACGAACAGGCCCGCGTAGCTGCCGAAGTCGGCCGGCCACCAGGGCTTGGAGTCGGTCAGCACGCCCACGATGTCGGCCTTCACGGCCGTCAGGTCGAGGGTCTTGAACGCCGCGGCGTAGTCGAGCTCCCCGTGGTACGGGTCGGTGGCAACCGGGTTCTTGGCCAGGATCCGCAGGTTGAGCCGGTTGGGCCACCACTGGCTGTTCGCGTCACCCTGGGTCGGGTGCACCCGGCCGTGGATGACGGGGCAGCCGCCCTCCGCGGCCGCCCCCG
>DAHWEX010000202.1 GCA_027326205.1 Actinomycetota bacterium | reverse complement strand
TGGGTAATGCCTCGAACGACCGCTCTGAGGCGGTAGCGCAGAATGTGCGCGGGCGAAATCAGTAAGAGCGCCGCGAGGCGCGCCGACTCAGGTACGCGGAGGAACCTTCATGGCTGACGAGCTTGATGACGTAACTGACGACGAGACATCGGGATCTTCTGAAGCGCTCATCGCGGTCCCCTGGCGGGAGGAGGGCTACTACCCCCCTCCGGCGAAGTTCACGGCACAGGCCAACGCGTCCGACCCGGCGATCCGTGAGCAGTTCACCGAAGACAAGTACCCGGACTGCTTCACCGCCTACGCGGACCTGCTCACCTGGTACAAGAAGTGGGACACGGTCCTCGACACGTCGGACGCGCCATTCTGGAAGTGGTGGGTCGGCGGCGAGCTGAACGCCTCCTACAACTGCGTCGACCGGCACCTGGAGACCCACCCGAACAAGGCCGCCCTCATCTTCGTGCCCGAGCCGGAAGGCGACGCGCACCAGGCGATCACCTACCGGGAGCTGTACGTCCGGGTCAACGAGTTCGCGGCGGTGCTGAAAGAACTGGGCCTGAAGGCGGGCGACCGGATCACCTTCCACATGCCGATGGTGCCGGAACTGCCGGTCGCGATGCTGGCCGCCGCCCGCCTCGGCGTCGTGCACTCCCAGGTGTTCGCCGGGTTCTCCGGGACCGCGGCCGGGCACCGCATCGCCGACTCCGGCTCGACCGTGCTCGTCACCATGGACGGCTACTACCGCAGCGGCGAACTGCTCGACCACAAGGTCAAGGCCGACGAGGCCGTCGCGGCCGCGGCCAAGGAAGGCCAGCAGGTCGACAAGGTGCTGGTCTTCCGCCGCTACCCGGGCCAGTACTCCGCGAAGACCCCGATGGTCGAGGGCCGTGACGTCTTCGTCGACGACCTGCTGGCCGCGCACAAGGGCGAGATCGTCGAGCCGGTGGCGCTGCAGGCGACGGACCCGCTGTTCCTGATGTACACCTCCGGCACGACGGGCCGTCCGAAGGGCTGCCAGCACTCGATCGGCGGCTACCTGTCGTACGTGGCGGGCACGTCAAAGTACTACCAGGACATCCACCCGGACGACACGTACTGGTGCATGGCCGACATCGGCTGGATCACCGGCCACTCCTACATCGTCTACGGCCCGCTCGCCCTCGGCACCACGAGCGTGGTCTACGAGGGCACGCCGAACTACCCGGACGCGGGCCGTCCCTGGCGGATCGCCACCCAGCTGGGCGTGAACATCTTCCACACCTCTCCCACCGCCATCCGGATGCTCCGCAAGGTCGGCCCGGACGAGCCCGCCAAGTACCCGTTCCGCTTCAAGCACATGACCACGGTCGGCGAGCCGATCGAGCCCGAGGTCTGGCGCTGGTACTACGACAACGTGGGCAAGGACGAGGCGGTCATCGTCGACACCTGGTGGCAGACCGAGACCGGCGGCTTCCTGGGCTCGACGCTGCCCGGCATCGACCCGATGAAGCCCGGCTCCTGCGGCCCGGCGGCCCTCGGCATCTACCCGGCCATCTTCGACGAGGACGGCAACGAGGTCGCCAAGGGCAGCGGTAAGGCCGGCAACATCGTCATCCGCAACCCGTGGCCCGGTATCTTCCAGACGATCTGGGGCCAGCCCGATCGGTTCGTGTCCACGTACTTCGCCAAGTACAACAAGGACCCGGAGAGCAAGGACTGGCGCGACTGGCCGTACTTCGCCGGCGACGGCGCGGTGCAGGCGGCCGACGGCTACTTCCGCATCCTCGGCCGGGTCGACGACGTGATCAACGTGGCCGGCCACCGGCTCGGCACCAAGGAGCTCGAGTCCGCCGCGCTGACCGTCAACGAGGTCGCCGAGGCCGCCGCGGTCCCGGTCATCGACGACGTCCGGGGCCGGGTGGTCGAGATGTACATCTCGCTCAAGCCCGGCTTCGCCGCGTCCCCGGAGGTCGAGGCGAAGGTCAAGGCCGCGATCGAGACCGATATCGGCAAGATCGCCCGGCCGAAGAACATCTGGATCGTCCCCGACATGCCGAAGACCCGGTCCGGCAAGATCATGCGCCGCGTCATCGCCGCGACGTCGAACTTCACCGACACCGGCGACATCACCACGCTCGCCAACCCCGAGGTCGTGGACAAGATCCGGCACCAGGTCCAGTCGGCCAAGGTGGCCAGGGGCGAGGTCCCCCGCGAACTGTCCGAGACCGAACTGAACGAGATCAGGTCCTTCGGCTCCGAGTAACGGCCGCGGGCGCCCGCCCGCCGGGAAACCGGCGGGCGGGCAAACCCGGCTAGTCAGTGGCGGGCCGCCGTTACCGGGCGGCCCGCCACTGTCATGTCCGCTCACCTTCATTCCGAACGGGCCGTGTTACCCGTGCCGCCAGAGCACGGAGCGTTATCCGTCGCGGAGGAGAAACAGGGCCCCGGGCCGCCGGGCATAGCCGCCGCTGATCCGCGCGGCAACCGGGCTTTGGTCCCGATTCGCCGGGTCGTTTGACGCTGGAGACGCGACCGGAAGCGGTGTGGACTGCGGTCATGGACATCGCATCCGCATACCCCAACTCCGCGCTCCCCGCCTGGGAGCTGGTAATGCTCGCCGTGGTCATGGCCGCCTGCCTGGCCCTGTGGCTCATCCTGGTGTTCCGCGCGGAAAAGAGCAGCGCGCGCGGCACCGGGCAGGCGAAGGGGCACCTCGCCGTGGCGGCGCCGGACGGGACGGCGGAAGATAAGCACAGCGACGCGGATCACGCCGCGGTCGACCAGCACCACGGAGCGGCCGCCTGACGTGCCGCGGCGGAGGAGGGCGGATGAGCGAGCCGCGGATCGCGGCGGCGAGTGTGTACGCCCTGCTCGCCGACGGGCGGACCGTCGAGATCAGGCCAACCCGGCCCGCGGACTTCGACGCGGTCAAGGCCATGCACGAGGCGATGTCGCCAGACAACGCCTACCTCCGCTTCTTCAGCCTGAGCAGGCGCGCCGCCGAGCAGGAGGCGCGCCGGGTCACCAGGGAGGCGGGACCCGATCACGCCGCCCTGCTGGCGCGGTTCGACGGGCAGGTCGCGGGGCTCGCCAGCTTCGAGGTCGCGCGGGGCAGGGACGGGGCGCCGGGCCGGACGGCGGAGGTCGCCTTCGCGGTCGCGGACACCATGCACCACCGGGGCATCGCCACGCTGCTCCTTGAGCACCTCGTCTCCGCGGCCCGCGCGATGCAGCTCACCGCGCTCACCGCCGAGACGCTGCGGGAGAACACCGGCATGCTCCGGGTCTTCGCCGAGGCCGGCCTGCCCGTGGTGACGAAGGTGGAGGACGGCGTGGTCTCCGTCACCATCCCGCTCCCGCCCGACGACACCGGGCAGCAGCTTGAGGACTACCTGGAGACGGTCGCCCGGCGCGAGCGGTCCGCGAACGTGGCCAGCTTGCGGCCGGTGTTCGCCCCCGCGTCCGTCGTGGTGGTCGGGACGAGCAGGCGGCCCAGGACCGTCGGCCGGACGGTGCTCGGCAACATCAAGGCCGGCGGCTACGCCGGCAATCTCTACGCCGTCAATCCCGCCCTCTCCCCGGTGGACGGCTCCCCGGCCGAGATCGACGGCGTGCCCTGCTTTCCTGATGTCGCCAGCCTGCCCGCGGCCCCGGAACTCGCGGTGCTCGCCGTGCCGCCGGACGCGGTCGTCGCGACCGCGCAGGCCTGCGGGCGGCGCGGGGCGCGCGGTCTCGTGGTGCTCACCTCGGCCGTCAGCGAGCCGGCGGGCGCCGCCCTGCTCGCGGTCTGCCGCAGGTACGGGATGCGGCTGATCGGGCCCAACTGCTTCGGCATCGCGGTCCCCGCCACCGGGCTCGACGCCACGTTCGCGGCGGCCAACCCGCGGCCCGGCAAGGTCGGCCTCGTGATGCAGTCCGGCGGGCTCGGCTTCGCGATGGTGGACCATCTGACCAGGCTCGGGATCGGCATCTCGTCGTTCGCCTCGGTGGGCAACAAGCTCGACGTGTCCAGCAACGACCTGCTCATGTGGTGGGAGCAGGACGGGGTGACCCAGGTCGCGGTGCTGTACATCGAGTCGTTCGGCAACCCGCGCAAGTTCGCGCGGACCGCGCGCCGGGTCAGCATGAAGCTGCCGGTCCTCACCGTGCACGCCGGGCGCAGCGCCGCGGGGGCGCGCGCGGCCGCCAGGCACACCGGGGGGACCGCCTCCTCGCTGGTCACCAGGGAGGCGCTGTTCGAGCAGGCGGGGATCATCGCCACGCCGAGCTTCGGCGAGCTGATGGGGGCGACGGCGCTGCTCGCCACACAGCCGCCGCCGGCCGGGCGCACGGTCGCGATCGTGTCCAACGTCGGCGGGGCCGGGGTGCTCGCCGCCGACGCCTGCACCGACCTGGGGCTCACCGTGCACCGCCCGGACGAGCGGACCAGGGAGCGGCTGCGCGCGATCATCCCGGACGGCGGGTCGGTCAACGGGCCGGTGGACACCGCGGCGACCGTGTCGGCCGGCGACTTCCGGCGGGTGCTCGAGACGTTCGGCGCGGACGCGGACGTGCACGCGGTCATCGCGCTCGTGCTGCGGACCGGGGCGACCGGTGACCTGCGCGCGGCCGTCGCCGCCGCCGACGTCGGCGTGCCGCTCGCGGTGGTCGAACTGAACCAGCCGGAGGCGGTCCGCCTCATCGACGGCAAGGACGGCAAGTTCCCCTCCTACGCGTACCCGGAGACGGCCGCCAGGGCGCTGTCCCGCGCGGTCAGGTACGGGGAGCGGCGGGCGGCGCCCCGCCAGACCGTGCCGGCCTTCCTGGGCGTCGACGCGGAGGGGGCCCGGGAGATCGTGCTCCGGTACCTGGCGGGCACGCCAGGGGGCGGCTGGCTCCCGCCGGACGACGTCGCAGGGCTGCTGGGCGGGTACGGGATACCGCTGTCGGCGTCGGCGCCCCCGGCCGCGGACGGCACCGAGGTGACCGTCGGGGTCAAGGACGACCCGATGTTCGGGCCGCTGGTGGTCTTCGGGCTCGGCGGGGTCGCCACGGGAGTGCTCGCCGACCAGGCCGCGCGGCTCGCGCCGCTCACCGAGGCGGACGCGGACGCGCTGATCGGCTCGATCAGGTCCGCGCCGCTGCTGCACGGCCACGGGGGCGTGCCCGCCGCCGACCTCGCGGCGCTGCGCGACATCCTGCTGCGCGTCTCCCGGCTCACCGACGACCTTCCGGAGGTCACCGAGCTCGACCTGAACCCGGTCATCGCCCGACCCGACGGCGCGCTCGTGGCGGGCGCGCGGATCCGGGTCGCGCCGCAGTTGCCGCAGGACCCCTTCCTGCGCCGCCTGCGTTAGCCAGCGCCTTCACTAGCCCTTAACAAGCCGTTGGTTTAGGGTCCTCTGTCCTGCGTCATGATGACGGGTGGCGCTGTTGACCGTGCACGTTTGTCACCTAACGTAAACGGTGCGGGTAGGCACCGTGAGGGACCGCCGGCCGGGGAGGGGCAGCGGGCACCTTTCTGGGGAACCCCGGAACCGTTCGGACTACTTACAGGGAGCCGCATGACTGCGACAGAAGCCGGCCCGATGACGGCGGCCGAGCTCGACCTCATTGACGCCTGGTGGCGCGCCGCCAACTACCTGTCGGTCGGGCAGATCTACCTGCTCGACAACCCGCTGCTCACCGAGGAACTGCGGCCGGAGCACGTGAAGCCGCGGTTGCTCGGGCACTGGGGCACCACCCCCGGCCTGAACCTGATCTACGCCCACCTGAACCGGGTGATCAGGAACTGGGACCTGAACGTCATCTACATCGCCGGCCCCGGGCACGGCGGCCCCGGCCTGGTCGCGAACGCGTACCTGGACGGCACCTACACCGAGCGGTACCCGACGGTCAGCCGTGACGTGGCGGGCATGCGGCGGCTCTTCAGGCAGTTCTCCTTCCCCGGCGGCATCCCGTCGCACGTGTCACCGGAGACGCCCGGCTCCATCCACGAGGGCGGCGAGCTCGGCTACTCCCTGGCCCACGCCTACGGCGCGGCGTTCGACAACCCCGACCTTCTCGTGGCCTGCGTGATCGGCGACGGCGAGTCCGAGACGGGGCCGCTGGCCGCCTCCTGGCATTCCAACAAGTTCCTCAACCCGGTGACCGACGGGGCGGTGCTGCCGATCCTGCACCTCAACGGGTACAAGATCGCGAACCCGGCGGTGCTCGCCCGCATCCCGCACGAGGAGCTTGAGGCACTGCTCACCGGCTACGGGTACCACCCGTATTTCGTCGAGGGCGACGACCCGCAGGCCGTCCACCGGGCGATGGCGGCGGCGTTCGACGCGATCATCACCGAGATCCACGAGATCCAGCGCAGCGCGCGGCAGGACGGAAACACCCAGCGGCCGCGCTGGCCCGCCCTGGTGCTGCGCACGCCGAAGGGCTGGACCGGGCCGAAGCACGTCGACGGGAAGCCGGTTGAGGGCACCTGGCGGGCCCACCAGGTGCCGATGGACGCGGCCCGGACCAACCCGGAGCACCTGCGCCTGCTCGACGAGTGGATGCGCTCCTACCGGCCGGAGGAACTGTTCGACCGGACGGGGCACCTGAACAGCGAGATCGCCAGGCTCGCGCCGGCGGACTACCGCCGGATGAGCGCCAACCCGCACGCCAACGGCGGTGAACTGCTCCGCGAACTCGACCTGCCGCCGTTCCAGGACTACGCCGTGGACGTCCAGGCGCCGGGTGCGGTCACCGCCGAGGCCACCCGGGTGCTCGGCACCTGGCTGCGGGACATCGTCCGGCGCAACCCGGCCACGTTCCGGATCTTCGGGCCCGACGAGACCGCCTCCAACCGGCTCGGCGCCGTGTTCGAGGTGACCGGGCGGGCGTTTGACGGGGAGATCGTCGACGGGGACAACGACCTCGCGCCCGACGGCCGGGTCATGGAGGTGCTGTCCGAGCACCTGTGCCAGGGCTGGGCGGAGGGCTACACGCTGACCGGGCGGCATGGCCTGTTCAACTGCTACGAGGCCTTCATCCACATCGTGGACTCGATGTTCAACCAGCACGCCAAGTGGCTGAAGACCACCAACCACATCCCGTGGCGCCGGCCGGTCGCCTCGCTCAACTACCTGCTGTCCTCGCTGGTCTGGCGGCAGGACCACAACGGCTTCTCGCACCAGGACCCCGGCTTCATCGACCACGTGGTCAACAAGAAGGCCGAGGTCATCCGGGTCTACCTGCCGCCGGACGCGAACACGCTGCTGTCGGTCGCCGACCACTGCCTGCGGTCCAGGCAGTACGTGAACGTGATCGTGGCCGGCAAGCAGCCGGCCGAGCAGTGGCTGAACATGAACGACGCGATCATCCACTGCACCCGCGGCGCGGGAATCTGGGAATGGGCCTCCTCGGACGGCGAGCCCGGCGCTTCGCCCGACGTGGTGCTGGCCTGCGCCGGGGACACCCCGACGCTGGAGACCCTCGCCGCCGTCACGCTCATCCGCGAGCACCTGCCCTCGCTCAAGGTGCGGGTGGTCAACGTGGTTGACCTGATGCGGCTGCAGCCGTCGTCGGAGCACCCG
Source organism: Actinomycetota bacterium (assembly GCA_027326205.1). Taxonomy (GTDB): domain Bacteria; phylum Actinomycetota; class Actinomycetes; order Streptosporangiales; family Streptosporangiaceae; genus Trebonia. Next base: position 20,686 of record DAHWEX010000202.1, on the reverse strand, counting down.
CACGGCATGTCGGACGCCGAGTTCGACGCGCTGTTCACCACCGACAAGCCGGTCATCTTCGCCTACCACGGCTATCCGTGGCTGATCCACCGGCTGATCTACCGGCGCCGCGGCAGCGACAACTTCCACGTCCGCGGCTACAAGGAGGAGGGCACCACCACCACGCCGTTCGACATGGTGATGCTCAACGACCTCGACCGGTTCCACCTGGTCATGGACGTGATCGACCGGGTGCCCGGGCTGGCCTCGTCGGCCGGGCACGTCCGTCAGCTCATGGCCGACAAGCGGATCACCTGCCGCGCCTACACCCGGGAGTTCGGCGAGGACGCCCCGGAGATCAGGGACTGGAAGTGGGAGAACTAGCCCGGGTCCTGGTCGTCAACGCGGGGTCGAGCAGCCTGAAGCTGCGCGTCCTCGGCGACGAGGAGGTGAGCGCCGCCGCCGACCTGCCCGCCGTGGGCGACGCCCTCGGCGGCGGCGCGGACCGCGACGCGGTCAAGGCGGCGATCGAGTCGTTCGGCCCGGTCGACGCGGTCGGGCACCGGATCGTCCACGGTGGCACGCTGTATGCCGAGCCGGTGCTGGTCACCGGCTCGGTACGGCAGCGGCTTGAGTCGCTGACCGACCTCGCCCCGCTGCACCAGCCCAAGTCGCTGGCCGCGCTGGACGCCGTCTCCGCGGTGCTGCCCGGCACGCCCGCCGTGGCCTGCTTCGATACCGCGTTCCACGCCACGATCCCGGCGGCGGCGGCGACGTTCGCGCTGCCCGCCGAGTGGCGCAGCCGGTGGACGCTGCGCCGGTACGGTTTCCACGGCCTGTCGCACTCCTACGTCTCCCGCCGGGCGGCGGAACTCGCGGGGACCGCGGCCGGCCTGCGCGTCGTCACCTGCCACCTGGGCGCGGGCGCGTCGCTCGCGGCCGTTCACTCCGGCCGGTCGGTGGACACCACCATGGGGTTCACCCCGCTCGACGGCCTGGTCATGGCCACCAGGTCGGGATCGGTGGATCCCGGCCTGGTGCTGTGGCTCGAGGAGCACGCGCACATGCCGCCGCGCGAGCTCGCGGCCACGCTGGAGAGCCGATCGGGCCTCACCGGCCTGGCCGGGACGGGCGACATGCGGGAGGTGCTGGCCCGCGCCGCCGCGGGCGACGAGCGGGCGGTGCTCGGCCGGGACGTCTACCTGCACCGGCTCCGCTCCGCGATCGCCGCGATGGCGGCCGCCATGAACGGCGTCGACGTCCTGGTATTCACCGGCGGCGTCGGCGAGAACTCCCCGGAGATCCGCTACCGGGCCGCGGCCGGCCTCGGCTTCCTCGGCGTCGGCGTCGACGAGTCGCGCAACGCCGCGGGCGAGGACACCCGCGGCGACGACTGGGAGATCACCGCCGCGGGCGCGCGGACCCGCACGTTCGTCATCGCCGCCCGCGAAGACCGGCAGATCACCGCGGAGGTGCGCGCGGTGCTGAGCCGCCGCTGAGGGCCGGCCGGCCTCCAGGCTGGCCGTTGTCCGGGCCGGCCGGCAGCCGGGTAACGTATCCGGTTATGGGTGATCAGCCGCGGGTTGACAAGGACATGATGGCGCTCGCGCTGCGGCAGGCGCGGACCAGCCTGGAGGCCGGCGGGGTCCCGGTGGGCGCGGTGCTCGCGGCCGGCGGCGCGGTGCTCGCGGCCGGGCACAACGAGCGGGTGCAGCACGGCGACCCGGTCGCGCACGGCGAGATCTCCGCGCTGCGGAACGCGGGTCGCCGCGCCTCCTACGCGGACACGACCCTCTACACGACGCTGTCCCCGTGCCAGATGTGCACCGGCGCGATCCTCCTGTTCCAGATCCCCAGGGTCGTGGTGGGCGAGGCCCGCACCTTCGCGGGCGACCTGGACTTCCTGGGGTCGCGGGGCGTTGAGATCGTCCTGCTCGACGACCCCGGGTGCATCGCGGCGATGGAGGAGTTCCAGGCCCGCTACCCGCAGGTCTGGAGCGAGGACATCGGCGGCCGCTAGCGGGGCCGGCCTGCCCGGTTCACGCCGGGGCACAAGCCGGGGCAGGCTCCCGCTGGCGCCCGGATTGTCCGGTGTGTGGCGGGCCGCGCCCGGGAGATAAACTTGCAGCTTGTGAGCAGCGAAGTTTCCACCGAGGTCGGCGAGCGGTTCCCTGACGTCGCGGCGCTGACCGCGGCGCTGGACAAGACGGGCTACATGGCGGGGGATCAGCTCGCGGCGGCGCTGTTTCTCGCGGTGCGGATGGGCCAGCCGATCCTGCTAGAGGGCGAGCCGGGCGTCGGCAAGACCCAGGCGGCCAAGTCGCTGGCCGAGGCGCTGGACACCGTGCTCGTCCGGCTGCAGTGCTATGAGGGCATTTCCTCCGCCGAGGCGCTGTACGAGTGGAACTACCCCAAGCAACTGCTCGCGATCAGGCTGGCCGAGGCGACGCACGAGACGGTGCGGGAAGCCGACCTGTTCCGGCCGGAGTTCCTGCTGTCGCGGCCGCTGCTCACCGCGCTCGACCACCCCGGGCCGCGCCCGGCGGTGCTGCTGATCGACGAGGTCGACCGGGCCGACGACGAGTTCGAGGCCTTCCTCTTCGAGATGCTCGCGGAGTCGTCGGTGACGATCCCCGAGCTCGGGACGCGGCACGCCCTGGTGCCGCCCGTGGTCATCCTCACCTCGAACAGGACCCGCGACCTGCACGACGCGCTCAAGCGGCGCTGCCTCTACCACTGGATCGGGTTCCCCGGCGCGCGGCAGGTCGCCGAGATCATCAGGCGGCGCGTGCCCGCGGCGAGCACCGCCCTCGCGGGCGAGGTGGCGGTCGCGGTGGCCAGGCTCCGCGAGCTTGGCCTGACCAAGCCGCCCGGCATCTCCGAGGCGATCACGTGGGCGGGGGCGCTCACGGTGTTCGGTGCCGACGCGCTCTCCACCGACGCGGCGGAGCGCACGCTGAGCGTGGTGGTCAAGTACCCGGAGGACGAGCAGACGGTGCGGGAGACCGGGCTCGCCTCCGTCGTCAGGCATGATTGACGGCGTCCTCCTCCCGGACTACGCGGCGCTGGCGGCATCGCTCGCGGCCGCGCTGCGGACGGCCGGGCTGTCGGCCGGCCCCGACCGCAGCGAACGGCTGGCCGGCGCGCTCGCCGTGATGCGGGTGACGACGATCGCCGAGCTGCACGCGTGCGCGCTCGCCACGATGGTGTCTGGACCGAACCAGGTCGACGCGTTCGAGCGGGTCTTCAACGAGATGTTCGGCGCCGGCGCCGGGCCGCGCGGGCCCGAGGTGACCGCACCGCAGCAGAACATGGTCGTCGAGTCGGCTGAGCGCACCGACGGGCCCGAGGAGGAAGAACCGCGGGCGGCCGACCCGGACGAGCTGCCGCCGGAACTGGCCGGGCTCGACGAGGCGCTGGCCGGCGCCGAGGCCGGCGACCAGGAGGCGGAGCCGTCCGCTGACGAGGAGTCCCAGGACGCCGTGCCCGCCGTCCGGCGCGTCGCATCGACGACCGAGCGGCTGCGCGAGCGGGACTTCGCGCAGCTCACGCCGGCTGAACTCGCGCAGCTCGCCGCCCTCATGCGCCAGCTCGTGATCGCCGTGCCGCCCCGCCGCACCAGGCGCTACCGGCCGAAGAAGGACGGGGCGCGGCTCGACATGCGCCGCACCATGCGGCAGGCGACCCGGACCGGCGGGGAACCGATGCGGATCGCCCGGCGCGCCGTGCGCCTGCGGCAGCGGCGGCTTGTCGTGCTGTGTGACATCTCCGGGTCCATGGAGTCCTACGCGCGGGCGATCCTGCAGCTCATGTACGTCACCGCGCGGTCGGCCGGCGCGGCGGGCGGTGGCGGCCCCGGCTTCTCCGGGCCGTCCGGGGACGCTACCCGGCCGCGGACCGAGGTGTTCACGTTCGCGACCAGGCTGACCAGGCTCACGCCCTTCCTGGCCGGGGCGTCGCCGGAGACGATGCTCGCGAAGGCGGGCGCGGCCGCGCCCGACTGGGCGGGCGGCACCAGGATCGGCGCCGCGCTGCGCGACTTCAACGACCGCTACGGGGTACGCGGGATGGGGCGCGGCGCGGTCGTGCTGATCATCTCCGACGGCTGGGAGACCGGGGACCCGGCGCTGCTCGGCGCGCAACTGGCCCGGCTGCACCGGATCGCCTACCGGATCGTGTGGGCGAACCCGCGCACGCAAAGCGAGCGCTACCGGCCGGAGGTCGGCGGGATGGCCGCCGCCTGGCCGTACTGCGACGCGGTGGTCAGCGCGCACAACTTCGAGGCCCTCGACGACCTGCTCGCGGCGCTGCGCGCACCGCGGGTGCACCGGCCGTCCTACGTCCCCCCCGTGCCGGACGCCCCGGTGCCCGACGCGGCCGCCGGCGCCCCGGCGGCCGGGCGCGCTGGGACGGGCGCCGGCCCTGCGGCGAACCCGCCGGCCTCGATGTCGCTGCCCATCACGCAGAACCTGGGGAGCCGCTGGTCCCCCTGGCGCTCGAACGCGTAGCCGCTCAGCCCCTAAGAAAAACTTAAGGTGCCAGGCGGACTTAAGTGGCGAAGTCCCGCACCGGCACCGGAATTGTCTTCTACTCTGTTGTAGAAGATTGGTCGTCGGCGGAGGTAACCGCTTGTTTCAGCAGCTGATTTCCCAGTACGGGTACTTCGCGGTGTTCGTGCTGATGCTGGCCGAGTCGGCCTGCATCCCGGTTCCGTCCGAGGTCATCATGATGTTCGGCGGCGCGCTCGCGGCCGGCGCCCTGCCCGGCGCGCACCCGGCGCTCTTCGGCATATTCGCCGCCGGGGTGCTCGGCAACGTCGCGGGCAGCTACATCTCCTGGGCGGTGGGCAAGTACGCCGGGCAGGCGGCGATCAAGCGCTTCGGCCGCCGGGTCGGGATCCGCGAGCACGAGATCGACCAGGCCACGGCCTGGTTCGAGCGGCACGGCCCGGTCGCGGTGCTGGTCGGCCGGGTCATCCCGGTGATTCGCACGTTCATCTCGCTGCCCGCCGGCTTCGCGGACATGTCGCCGGGCATCTTCGGCGTTTACACCACGCTCGGGGCCATCCCGTGGACCGCGGCCCTCGCCATCGCCGGCTACGCGCTGGGCGCGAACTGGGAACATGTCGCTAAGGACTTCAACTACCCCACGTACGCCATCGCGGGCATCCTCGTGGTCACCTTCATCGTGCTGGTGATCCGCCGTCGCAAGGCCTCATCCTCCTCCGCAGGCCCCTCCGGCGGCGCGCCGGCGCAACCGGGCACGCCGGACCGGTACTCGCCGCCGCGGCCGCCGTCCGGCCGTTACGCTCCCCGGGAGGACTGGCCGCAGAGCCAGCCGGACCAGGCCGAGGACGACTGGGGTTACCAGCAGTCCCGGCCGGCCGGGCGGATCTTACGTTCCGCTGACGATTCTTGCCATTTATCTCGCTGTTACCTCACTCCGCGAAATACCGTGTAACCGTGAGCAATAGCGATTTGCCCGGACGAATCGTCGTCGTTGACGACGATCCCACGATTGCCGATGTCGTTGGCCGGTACCTGGTCCGCGACGGTCACACCGTCGAGTGCGTGCACGACGGCCATGAGGCGCTGCGACGTATCGCCGAGCGGCCGCCGGACCTCGTCGTCCTCGACCTGATGCTGCCGGGCATCGACGGCCTCGAGGTCTGCCGTCGGCTACGCGAGCGGTGGCCGATCCCGGTCGTCATGCTGACCGCGCTCGGCGACGAGACGGACCGGCTCGCCGGGTTCGAGATCGGCGCCGACGACTACGTGACCAAGCCGTTCAGTCCCCGCGAGCTGGCGATGCGGGTCCGCTCGGTGCTCCGCCGCTCGCGCAGCGCGGCGCCCGGGGGCAAGCCGGAGGAGGCGCGCCCGGCGGGCCAGGGGGAAATCCTCACCGACCGGGACGTGACCGTCGACCTGGCCGCCCACGAGGTCCGGGTCAGCGGCAGGCTCATCCAGCTCACCTCCCGCGAGTACGACCTCCTCGTCTTCCTGCTGCGCAACCCCCGGCAGGCGTTCACCCGCGAGCAACTGCTCAACGAGGTCTGGGGCTGGACGTTCGGCGACACCTCCACGGTCACCGTGCACGTGCGGCGGCTGCGGGAGAAGCTCGAGACCGACCCGACCCTGCCCAGGCGGATCGTCACCGTGTGGGGCGTCGGCTACCGCTATGAACCGGGGCCGGCATGAGCGGGCTCGCGAGCGAACCGGTGAGCACAGCGGGTCCGCGGACGTGGACCCCGAGCCCCAGCGAGGTGGCCTCATGAGTGCGGGCATGACGGACGTTATGCCGGGTGTCGCGGGCAGCGACCTCGCTTACATCCTTGAGTGGACCGCCGGGGCGGCGATGCTCACGACGGCCATCGGCGTGGTGGGGCAGCGGCTGCTCGCGCACCGCTCGATCGGCATCCAGGTCACGCTGACCTCGGTCGTCACCGTCATCACCGCCCTTGCCTCGGTAACCGCGATCTCGTACCGCATGCTTCCGACCAGCGACAGCCAGGTGATGCTCGAGCTGATGGGCATCGCCGGCCTGGCCGGCCTGGCGGTGGCCCTCGTCATCAGCAGGTCGGTCACCCGCGCGGCGCGGCAGTTGCAGAAGGCGGTGCGCGAGGTCGGTGAGGTCGGCCTGTACACGCCGCCCGCCGCCACGATGCCGGCCGAGCTAGAGGGGCTGTCTCGCGGCATGGCCGAGGCGCACGACCGGCTCGGCCGGGCCAGGGCGCGCGAGCAGGCGCTTGAGGCGAGCCGTCGCGAGCTGGTCGCCTGGGTCAGCCACGACCTGCGGACCCCGCTCGCCGGGCTGCGCGCGATGGCGGAGGCACTCGAGGACGAGGTGATCGTCGATCCGCGCGAGGTCAGCCGCTACCACTCGCAGATCCGCCTCGAGACCGACCGGCTGGCGTCGATGATCGACGACCTCTTCCAGCTGTCGAAGATCCACGCCGGGGCGCTGCGCCTGTCGCCGCGCCTGGTCGACCTGGAGGACCTGATCGCCGAGGTGGCCGCCAGCACCGAGCCGGTCGCGCGGGCGAAGGGCGTCCGGCTCACCGGCGCGGCCGCGTCGGGCATGTCCGTGCAGATCGATCCGGCGGAGTTCGGCCGGGCGGTCAGGAACCTGGTGACGAACGCGATCAGGCACACGCCGCCGGACGGGACCATCCAGCTCGTCGGCGCGATCAAGGGCGGGCTCGCCTGCGTGAGCGTGTCCGACGAGTGCGGCGGGATCCCGATCGCCGACCTCCCCCGGGTGTTCGACGTGGCATTCCGGGGCGAGAGCGCGCGCACGCCCGACCCGTCGGGCGGGGCGGGGCTCGGCCTGTCCATCGCCCGCGGCATCGTCGAGGCGCACTCGGGCGAGATCAGCGTGCGCAACACCGGACCAGGCTGCCGGTTCCTGATCACCCTGCCGCTTGCCCGCCCGGCCCCGTCGGCCGTGTCGCGGCCGCCGGCCGTGCCGGGCACGCGGACGACCGCACCGGGGCTCGTCGCCCCCGGGCGCCATGCTCCCGTGCCGGGTACGCGGGCGCCCGCACCGGAGGCACCCTCCGGACGTCACACTTCCGTAAGCCCCAAAACAGGGGTAAATCGCCACTAAATGACTAACGTCTTCTTCATGGAGACGCAGTTCGACTTCCTGGCAGTCCAGGTCATCGTGTTCGTTCAGCCGCCCGCGCCACTAGACGGCGCGGCGCTGCGAGAGGCGCTCGGCGCCGTGCACGCCACCCCGGTGGCCAGGAGAATCCTGGCCCTCGGCCGCGTAGGCGACGAATGGCTACCGAACGGATTCGACCTCATCGGGCAGCGCGGCGGCGCGTACGGCGAGCGGATAGCCGCCGTACTCGCCGACGCGCACGCCACCGCGACGCTGCCCATGCTGCTGATCAGGCCGGACGCCGCGGGGATCACGCCGGACATGCTGGAGGACGCCGCCAGGTCGCTCATCTCCGGGGAGGCGGACGCCGCCTTCGGCCCGGCGTCCGACGGCGGGTTCTGGCTGCTTGGCCTGCGCCGGCCGGACCGGTCGCTGGTCGTCGGCATCCCCGGACCGGACGAGGGCGGTGCGCCGGGCCGCCTGCTGCTCGACCGGCTCGCCTCGGCCGGGTTCCGCGTCGCCCTCGCCCCGCGCCTGGAGATCGCGGGTACGCCCGCGCTGCGCGGCTAGCGCGCGAGGCAAAGCGCGGAAGGCAGACGCGGAGGGTAAGCAAGCGGCGAGGGGCGCGGATGCCAGGCATCCGCGCCCCTCGCCGCTCGCTGCTTGCCGGCGTGCGGCTCAGGCCACCGGTCCGGTCACGGTGACCAGGGTGCCGTAGGTCAGGTACGGCCAGATGTACTTCGCCTGGGTCAGCGGGAGCTCCACGCAGCCGAGGCTCTGGTAGTACCCGTACCCGGGCCGTGAGAAGTAGTGCACCGCGTCGCCGCCGTTGAAGTAGGAGATCCAGTACACGGGGTCGGCGTACTTGGACCCGTCCGGGTTGGTCCCCTTCATCACCTGGAACTGCAGCCGCTCGTACACGGGGAAGGTCCCGTCGGCGGTCGGAGAGGCCGGGATGCCGGTGTTGGCCGCGGTGTCCAGGATGACCTTGCCGTTGTGCCAGACCTTCAGGCTCTCGTTCGGCGAGTACTGAGAGGCGAGCGCGTAGGTGTAGCCGTTCGGGTTGACCTGGTTCTTGGCCGCCGCCGTCAGCAGGTCCGCCCAGACCTGCGGGCCGGCCACGCCGTCCATCGTGATGCCCTCGACGGACTCGAAGGCCCGGATCGCGCCGGTGTCGAGCATGTTGGCCTGGCCGGCCTTCCACTGGCTGGTCAGCTGGCCCGGGTAGCCGGGCTGGAAGGTGAACGACCCGGCGGGAGGCGCGTACGCGATGGACGCGGGGGATGCCTGGGCGCCGGCGCCGGAGGCGGCGAAGGCGAGCGGCAGGTAGCCGAGCTTGGCGAGGAGCTGCTGCAGCCCCAGCGTGGAGTACGTGCCCGTGGTGAAGGTCGCGCTCGACGCCTTGGCCAGCGTGCCCGCCGCGGCCGCCGCACCCGCCATGCCGGCCGGAATCGCCAACGTGACCTTAGTGTCCGGCAGGAACCCGGCGGACGGGGTGAACGTCGCGGTCGCGCCGGACACCTGCCAGCTCCCGGAGACCTTCGGTGAAACGGACGGCAACGGCGTGCTAGGTGAAAGGGCGGAGGAGAACGTCAGCGTGATCGGGCCGCCGCCGTTGGCGCCGGCCGCACCGCTGGCCGGCGACACCGAGAGCAGCCGCAGCGGCGCGACCCGCGCCGGCGCTGACGGCGACGCCGACGAATGCGTCAGCGGCTTGTTGTCGCCGGCGTTGACCAGATTCGCGTGGCTAGTGCTAGCGGAGGCGGCGAAGGCACAGCCTGCCACGATCACCGCGGTGGCGGTGCCGGCCGTCGCCGTGATCATCCGGTGCCGCAGCAGGGTTGCGCCGACTCGGCCCGCTCCACCAAAACTCCCCAAGGGTGACACTGCGTTCTCCTCAACGGTTACTCAGATCGCTGACGCTGCCTGGTGACGCCCACGCCCGGCGAAGGGGGCACCGTGCCGGCTGCGCACGGCGCCCAGCCACGGTAGATGCCGCAAGTTTAGGGTCAATATCTATCAAATCGGGAAACTTGCCGTCACACATCTTCCATCTACACCTAAGAGACGTCGGTGCGCCCCCGAAGGTTGCATGCCGCCTGACGGGCAACGTTACGGCCGCGTAACAACAGCCGCGACACATGGTCACCAATGGTGATCAATAACTCACTGAAAGCGCTTAGTTCTTACGGCTGCCTGGGGCCGCAGGTCGCGGCGGGTCTATAACGGCCAGGTGTGGGGACGCCTTATCGCGTCCTATCAGGCACGTTAGATTTTGGCAATAATTAGTCGCCGATAATCGGCTTCAGCGACCCGGAATAATATCTTCAATATTCCCCAACGTGCCGTGTCTAGCTGCTCTAACGTAATCCAGCGGGAGCCAGGGCGGAAGCCAGAGAAATAGCGGACACGGAGGTGGATTGATGCTCACGGGCCAGCGGCCAACGGCACGCCGTCGCTCGCAAAACAAGCGCAGCGGTCGCATTGCAGCCGCGATTGCCATTCCAGTGACGGCAGGCGTCGCGCTTGGGGTGTTCATCGCGGTGCACAGTAGCGGGTCGGCCAACGTCGCGGATTCGGCGTTCGGCCGGCACCATCACCCCACGGCGAGCCCCACGGCGAGCGCGACGGCATCGGGCACCGCGACCGCGACCGCCAGCGCGACCGCAACCGGGACGGGCGCGGCCACGACGGTGGCGCCCGCGAACTCATTCGCGAATGGCATGACCGCCACCAGGCAACTCGGTGACCTCGCGACGAACCCGGTCGACGGGGCCGGCGCGGCCATCAACATGAACCAGACCGCCGCGCAGGCGGCGGCGTCGATGAACTGCACGCTCGCGGTGCCCGCCAACCCGCTCAGCGCGGCTGGCCTGGCGACGCCGTGGCAACTCGGCGACGGCTGCTCGATGGCCAACGCCGGCACCGAAGGGGCCTTCGTCGAGGCGACGATCCTCGCCCCGAACGGCAGCCTGCAGGTCTACAGCCCGCTCGTCGTCACGCAGGGCACCACGGCCGCCGTGACGCCCACGGCGCCGACGATCGCGCCTGGGTCCTCCGTCATCATCGACGTCGGGTTCAACGGCACCAACCTGGTGCTCACCGGCCCGGGCGCGCGGCAGGGCAACTGCGTTGACGCTTCCGGCCAGTCGGTCATCGGCCAGGTGTCGGCCTGCAACGCGGTGAACTTCTACAACGCGGCGAACGCGGCCATCGGCCGGGGCGCCCTCACCGTGCCGCCCGTCGGGACGGCCTCCGACGGCCAGGCCTGCCAGACCACGCGTGACTTCGCCCTGATCGACCAGGACCAGAGCGACAACGTGGTCACCCAGTACCTGATCAACGGCAACGGCCAGACCGCGCAGAACTCCCCGGCCAACAAGGCGAACCTGGCCGGCGCCACCGTCCTCACCAACGGCAGCGACGACGCCCTGCTCAGCGAGTTCGTCGACGTGGCGAACGGCTGCGCGCCGTTCACCGCGCCCGACTCCACCTACCCGGCGGCCAACGCGCCGTCGCAGGCGCTCAACGAGCTCAGCGCGCGGGTCAACCAGAAGGGCACGATCGCGGTGGCCCCGACCAACGACGAGATGACGCTGGTCGGCGGCAACATGTCGGTCACCAAGGCCAACGTCTACCGCTCCCTGGTCGACCAGCCGCTGCTCGCGGCGAACACCAACCCGGCGACCGTCGCGGCCAGCTACTGCCAGAACATGGTCAACATCGCCCCGGCCAGGAACAACCTGGACATGGCCAAGGACGCGGCCTTCACCAGCCCGGTCCCGGCCGTCGGCACCAACCTGGCCACGTTCCTCGGCAACCGGCTGTCGATGTCCTTCACCAACCTCAACTGCGCCAGCTTCGGCCTGACCAACCCGGTCACCGTCACGCTCAACGGTAACGGGGTCGCGACCGCGGTCACCTACAACCTGACCCAGCAGACGGCGAAGGGCGCGGCGGCCAGCACCGCGACGACCACCAACCCGACGGCCGGCCAGACCATGGGCACCCAGGCCCGGGGCGGCCGGCGGAACCGGGTGCAGGCCCCGTCGGGCATGTAACTGGCAACCCCCTCAACGGGATAAACGGGTAAACACCACAGAAAAGGCGACGGCCCCGGGGAACCCGGGGCCGTCGCCCCGTCTTATGGTGGGTGCACGGGACGTTACGTGGAGAGGTAGGACAGCGTGAGCTCGGTATTCGTCGTGGATGCCTGCCGGACGCCCATTGGCAAGGTCAAGGGGGCACTGGCCGACGTCCGGCCGGACCACCTGGCCGCCGACGTCCTCAAGGGCCTGATCGCACGCAACCCGAACCTCGACGTCACCGCCATCGACGATGTGTACTGGGGTGCCGCCAACCAGGCGGGCGAGGACAACAGGAACGTGGCGCGGATGGCCGTGCTGCTCGCGGGGCTGCCCGTCGAGATCCCCGGGGCGACGGTGAACCGGCTGTGCGGCTCCGGCATGGAGGCCGTCAGCGACGCCGCCCGGGCGATCGCCGCGGGCGACATCGACATCGCGGTCGCGGGCGGCACCGAGTCGATGACCCGGGCCCCGTTCGTCGTCACCCGCAGCGGAGACACCTGGGCGCGGACCCTGGAGACCGCCGACACCAGGCTCGGCTGGCGCCTGGTCAGCCCGCGGATGCAGGAGATGTACCCGCCGGTCAGCCTTGGCGAGACCGCGGAGAACGTGGCGGACAAGTACGGCATCACCCGCGAGCGCCAGGACGCGTTCGCGCTGCGCTCGCACCACCTGGCCGCCGCCGCCCGCGACGCGGGCCGCTTCGACGCCGAGATCGTCCCGGTCCACACGGCGAAGGGCGAGATGACCGGCGACGAGGGCATCAAGGCGGGCATCACGCTCGAGGAACTGGCGGGCAAGCGGCCCGCCTTCCGCAAGGGCGGCACGGTCACCGGCGGCAACTCCTCCCCGCTCAACGACGGCGCCGCCGCACTGCTGCTCATGTCGGAAGAGGCGGTGAACGCCACGGGGGCCACGCCGCTCGCCCGGTACGTCGGCGCCTCGGCCGCGGGCGTCCACCCGGACTACATGGGCATCGGCCCGGTCCCCGCGATGAACCGCGTCCTGGCCCGGGCCGGCTGGCGCGTCGGGGACCTGGAACTGGTGGAGCTGAACGAGGCGTTCGCCGCCCAGGCGGTCGCCTGCGCCGACGAGCTCAAGCTCGACCCGGAGAAGGTCAACGTGAACGGCGGCGCCATCGCCATCGGCCACCCGCTCGGCTGCTCGGGCGCGCGGATCGTCACCACGCTGCTGCACGAGATGCGCCGCCGCGGTGTCACCAAGGGCGCGGCGTCCATGTGCATCGGCGTCGGCCAGGGCATCGCCACCCTGTGGGAAGCCGTCTGACCGATGTGACTGAATGACGCACTGTGACCGATCGGATAACTTTTGCTATCCACTCGATAACTGTTGCGTAACGGAGCTACCCTAGCTGCAGCGAGACCAATGGAACGGAGGGAGCCAGCGTGACGCTGATCGAGGGCGGTTACCGCGATCGGTCGAGCGGCGCGAAGCGCCGGGCCAGACGCCAGCGCGCCGCGCTCGCCACGGCCCCGGCCAGACGCCGCCGCACGGCGCGCGCCGCCGCACCGCTGCTGATCCCGGTCGCCCTCGCGCTGACCCTCGGCGTGATCCTCGCCGTGTCCTCCGCGCCGTCCACCTCGCACGTCCAGCAGACGACCACAACTAGCAGCAGCAGCACGCAGCCGTAGCGCGACGGCCCGTTCGCGGTGGTGCTAGGAGGCCTGGTAGTTGCCGTCGGCCGAGGTGCCGATCGGGGATGACGCGGTGTCCGCCGGCAGCGTGGAGGGGCTGACGAACGTGCTGCCGCTCGGGCCGGCCTGGACCGCCAGGTGCGTCGCGCTGCCCGCGAGGTACTGCGACCAGGACAGGAACCACTCGGTCCAGCCGTCGTCCCAGTTGCCCGCCTTCGGGCTGCTGATGACCGTGATCGGGTTTCCGGGGACGGACAGGCTGTAGTAGGTCTGCGCGTCCTGCGGTGACAGGTTCACGCAGCCGTGGCTGACGTTCGACTCGCCCTGGCTGACCACCGACCACGGGGCCGAGTGGTAGTAGTCACCGCTGAAGGTGAACCGCACCGCCCAGTTGACCAGCTCGTCGTAGTAGCCGGAGGTGCCCTTGGTGCCGCCGATCATCCGGACCGGGTTGCCCTTCTCCACGCTCAGGTAGGTCCCGTCCGGCGTGGGCATGGTGGCCCGGCCCGTCGAGATCGGCCAGGTGTACGTCAGCTTGCCGCCAATGTAGACCTGCGTGTGGAAGTTCTTGGTGTCGGCCACCGCGACGACCGACTGGCCGATGTTGAACGTCTGGGTGAGGTCGTGCACCCCGTACACGCCCGGCGCGCCCTCGACGCCGTCCAGGTGGCTGGAGAGGGTGACCGTGGTGTCGGCTGGCCAGTAATCCCGCGGCCGGAAGTCGACCGCCTCGCTGCCGTCCCAGTACCAGGCGCCGACCACAGGCTTGGAGGCGGTGACGGTGAGCGCCCGCTCGACGGCCGCCTTGTCCGTGATCGGGTGGTCGAACGTCAGCATGATCGGCATGCCGACCCCGTAGGTCGCGCCGGCCCCCTCGAAGATCTGGGTGTGAAACGAGGACGCCGGCGTCAGCGTGGTGAACGAACTCGTCGCGGTGACCGGGTGGCCGGAGGCGTCGGTGCCGGTCGCGGTCACCGTGTAAGACGCCCCGGTCGGTAGCGCGTACGTGCTATGCCAGCTTGCGCCGTTCGCGCTGAGCGTCCCGGCGACGGGGCGGCCGCTTGACGTCTTGACCGTCACGTTGCCCACCTTGCCGCCGCCCGCGGCGGTGACCGTGATGCCCTGGGCCGGGTCGGCGTTCTTGCTGCCGGCGGCGGGGGACATCTTCAGGGGGGCGGGGACCGAGCTCGGGGGCATGCTCGACACCGCCTGGCTGTTGAGCTGGGTGGCGACCGGCGCGCTGCCGCCGCCGCTGCCCTGGCAGGCGGTGACGAGCAGCGCCGCGACGGCGGTGAGCGCGGCCGCGGCGAGGCGGCGGGCCCGGCGCGGAAGCCGGCTCGACGTTGTGCTGTGACAGCCGTGCACGTGAATCGCCCTGTCCTCTCCCAGGTGTCTGCTGCAGGTGACGGACAACTGACTGTCCTGCCCCGGATGACGGCGCCCGTAACCCCCTGGCGCCTGACCCGGCCGCACCGGTGCGCGGGCCCGGTGGCTTCGGGGGGACGATCGTTTTACCGGCCCTCCCCCGCGGCGGCAGCGCGGGCGGCGGAGCGGGCGGCCCGCTGCCTGCGCCGGCCGGCCGCGGCCTGCGCGATCGCGAGGCAGAGGGCCAGCGATGTCCCGGCGACCATCACCCACTCCGGCCACGCGCCGACCCGCTCGGCCAGCGTCTGGCGGGTGAGCAGCGGAACGCGCGCCTCGATCTCGGCCTGCGTCCACAGGCCGGTCCGCTGTGACACCTGTCCGCCCGGCGCGATGAACGCGCTGAAGCCGGTGGTGGAGTCGTAGACGACCGCGCGGTCGAACTCGACCGCGCGGATCCGGGCCATCGCGAGTTGCTGGCCGCTCTCCTGCGAGGTTGGTCCTTCTCGTTCGAACGTCGCGTCGTTGCTCTGCACCGCCAGCACGTTCGCGCCGGCGGCGACTTCGGACCGGGCGAGGCTGTCGAAGGCGACCTCGTAGCAGATGACGCTGCCGAGCTTGATCTGGCCGACGTCGAAGAGCACCGTCTGGTGCCCGGGGACCATGTCCTGCGGCAGCAGCGCGGTCAGCGACGTGATCTTGCTGATCAGGGCGCGGAACGGGAGGAACTCGCCGAACGGCACGAGTTGCCGCTTCAGGTACACGGTCGTCGGCCCCTTGCCGGGCAGCCAGAGCATGGCGGCGTTGCGGTACGGGTTCTGCAACACGGCCCCGACCAGGATGGGGCGCCCGATGGCGCTGGCGGCGGTCGAGATCTCGTTGTAGATCTGCGGGTCCTGGGTGGGGTCGATGGAGGTGGAGTTTTCCGGCCAGATCACCAGGTCCGGGCGGGGCAGCGTGCCCGCGGTGACCTTCGCGGCCAGCTTGCCGGTGGCGATCTCGTGGTTGAGGGTGACCTGCAGCTCGTCAACCTGCGCGACGAGCGACCGGGCGCGCGGCACGTTGCCCTGGATGGCCGCGATCTGGGCGGTCTTGGCGCCGGCCGGAACGGGGTCCAGGGTCAGCGCGGCGGGCAGGCAGGACACGGCCGCCGTGACGGCGAAGGCGGCCGCCGCGGCCAGCGTGCGCCGCCGCCTGGTCGCGCCGTCGCCGCCGACCGCGCTCAGCAGCAGCCAGGCCAGCGTGGTGCCGGTGAGCGCGACCACGAAGGAGAGCAGGGGCGGGCCGCCGATCGCCGCCCAGCCCTGGGTCGGCAGGCCGGCCTGGCTCATCGCCAGCCGGCCCCACGGGAAGCCGCCCCACGGCCAGCGGTCGCGGAACGCCTCGGCGGCCACCCACCAGCCGGCCACGGCGAGCGGCCACCAGCGCAGGCTGAGCAGCAGTCGCTGGGCGACGGCGAACACCGCGAAGATCAGCGCCGAGGCGACGGCGAGCGCGATCCAGGCGAACCAGGCGAGGTTGATGACCCAGGCGAGCAGCGGGATGAAGAACGCCAGGCCGAACGCGAAGCCGACCGTGAACGCGCCACGCAGCGAGCGGCCCTGCAGCGCGGCGACGAGCAGCGCCGGGGCGAGCACCGCGAACGGCCACGCGCCGACCGGGGCGAACGCGCAGGCGAGCAGGAGCCCGCCGGCCGGGGCGACGAGCAGCGCCCAGCGGAGCCGCACGAGGTGCGGCCGGGGCGCGGCCGGCCGCGGCTGCGGTGCGCCCGCTGGCGAAGCGGCGCTGGCCTGCGCGCCGCCTGAGTCCGCGTCGGGCTGTCCGGTGATCACCTACGCAGCGTAGACGGGAACGGGGACCGGTGCGAAGCGGGCAACCGTCCCCGGCGCCTTCGTCATGGCGGTGATGGCGCTGTTCGTCATCGCCTCCGCCGCGGGCTCCGGCGCGTCCGGGTGTGCCGCCGCTTTCCGGGTAGTCATCCAACGCCGGGGTAACGTGAAGCCCGGGTAACTGAAACCGATGGGGTAACTCATGGCCGGTAAGGGCAGCGGGAACGCGGCGGACGACAACGCGGCTGACGACAACGCCGCGCGGCAGGCGGCCGAGGTCGCCGTCGAACTGTCGGAAGCCGACGGGCCGACGGACAAGAATCTGATCGCCGGGAAGGTGCGGGCCGCGGCGGGCCGCACCACGGCCGCGGCGACGAAGGTGGCCGCCGGCGCCCGGCGCGGCGCCGGCTCGGCGGGCCGCGGCGTGACGTCCGGCATGAACTGGCTCACCGGCCAGGTGCTCGCCATGGCGCCCCGGCTGCGCATCCGCGACCAGGCCGCCCTGCGGGCGCGGTTCCCTGACCAGACCGACGACCAGATCGCCCAGCGGCTGATCGAGCGGGCGGCCCGGGCGGCGGCGGCCGTCGGCGGGACGACCGGCGCCTGGGCGGCGCTGCCCGCGCTGCCTGCCTTTCCCGCCGAGGTCGCGGCGGAGACGCTGGCCGTGGTGGGGATCGAGGTCAAGCTGGTCGCGGAACTGCACGAGCTCTACGGCATGGGCGCGACCGGTACCGGGACGGAGCGGGCGCGGGCGTACATCGGGTCGTGGGCGTCCCGCCGGGGCGTCTACGCGGTGGACGGCGGCCTGCTGCTCGTCGCCGGGTCACCGCTGGCCAAGCAGCTCACCCGGCGGCTCGCCGCCCGGGTCCGCCGGTCCGCCTTCGCCCTCGCGCCGCTGTTCACCGGCGCCGTGGCCGGGGCGGTGCTCAACCGGCGGGAGACGCTGCGGCTCGGCCGCGAGATCAGGGACGACTTGCGCCAGCGGCGTAGCACCGTCACCGCGACCGTGATCAACTAGGGCGGTGGCGACGAGCACGACGTCCGGCTTGCGGTACACCAGCCGGGCCGGGCGGTGGGTGCTCGCGACGACCGTGCTCGGATCGGGCATCGCGGCCCTCGACGCGACCGTGGTCGGCATCGCCCTGCCCGCGATCGGCCGGGACTTCCACGCGACCGTCGCCAGCATGCAGTGGGTCATCGACGGTTACACGCTCCCGCTGGCCGGCCTGCTGCTGCTCGGCGGCGCCCTCGGCGACGTGCACGGCCGGCGCAAGGTCTTCGTCGTCGGCACGGTGTGGTTCGCCCTCGCCTCCCTCGCCTGCGGGCTGGCGCCGACCGCCGGGTTCCTCATCGGGGCCCGGGCGATGCAGGGGGCCGGCGCCGCGCTGCTGACCCCGGGGAGCCTGGCGATCTTGCAGGCGTCGTTCGCCCCGCAGGACCGCTCGAAGGCGATCGGCGCCTGGTCCGGTCTTGGCGGCGTGGCCGCCGCGGTCGGGCCGTTCCTCGGCGGCTGGCTGATCGGCGCGGTGTCCTGGCGGCTCGTCTTCTTCATCAACCTGCCGATCGCGGCCGCCGTCGTCGTCATCGCCGCCCGCCACGTCCCGGAATCCCGCGCCCCCGGGCCCCGCGGCCGCTGGCGGGAGGCGCCCCCGGCCGCCCGCGCCCCCCGGTGGCGCCCCCGCCCGCCGCTCGACGTGGGCGGCGCGGTGACGATCAGCCTGGCGCTGGCCGGCCTCACCTACGGGCTGATCGAGGCCTCGGCGGACGGCTGGGCGGCGCCGGCCGTGCTGGCGAGCCTGCTCGCGGGCGCCGCACTGCTCGCGGCCTTCAGCGTGATCGAGACGCGCGGCGCGGACCCCATGCTGCCGCTGTCGATCTTCCGCACCCGTCAGTTCAGCGCCGCGAACGCCGTCACGTTCGTGGTCTACGGCGCGCTCAGCGGTGCCCTGTTCCTCGTGCCGGTCATGCTGCAGGAGGTCAGCGGCTACAGCGCGCTTGAGGCCGGGATGGCGATGCTCCCGCTGACCGCGATCATGCTCGCGCTGTCCGCCCGGTCGGCCGCGCTCTCCGCCCGGATCGGCCCCCGGCTGCAGATGACCGCCGGGCCGCTGGTGATCGGCGCGGGAATGGCGCTGTTCACGCGGGTCCACGGCGGCGGCGACTACGTGACCCAGGTGCTGCCCGCCGTCGTCGTGCTCGGCTTCGGGCTCGCGGTGAACGTGGCCCCGCTCACCGCGACGGCCTTGTCCGCGGCGCCCGCCGAGCACTCGGGCATCGCGTCGGCGGTCAACAACGACGTGGCCCGGACCGCGGGGCTGATCGCGGTGGCGGTGCTCCCGACCCTGGCGGGCATCACCGGCGATGCCTACCTGCACCCCGCCGCGCTGACCCGCGGCTTCCACGTCGCCGTGCTCGTCGGAGCCGCCGCGGCGGCCGCGGGGGGCCTGCTGGCCGCCGTGACCATCCGCAACCCGGCCCGCCCGCCGGCCGCCGGGACCGCCCGGGACGAGCATGACCTCGGCTGCCTGCACTGCGCCCTCGACGCCCCGCCGCTGCGCGCCAACGGCATGGATGACGCGGCAGGCGCGTGACCGCCGACAGCACGAAATTGGCTGCCGAAGACCCAGTGATGAACCGCATGCGTGTCCGCTCCGTTGTGATTGACGACGGTTAGTACAGATCGAGAGGTATCGGCGGACGGGGCGGGAAGGGGAGATGAGTGGACGGGCGGCTGGTAGCCGACCTTGGCCGGATCAGCCAGGTGTCTGGACGGCTCGGCTGGATCGAGCGGGAGTTCTCCGACTCCACCCAGTTCACCGGCGGCGATGAGGCGTTCCTCGGGTCCGCCGATCTCGCGGCCGCGCTCGACTCATGCCTCAACGGGTGGAGCCAGGCCAGGACGGCGCTCATCGCGCAGCTCAAGAACGTGGCCCGGCTCTCAGCGCTGGCGGCGAGCTCCTATGAACGGACGGATGCTCAGCTCGCCCGCGTCCTCGACCAGGCGATGAGCACCGCGAAGGGACCAGGGGGGAACGGATGAGCCGGCCGGCCGACTGGACGCCGCTGGCCGCCGCCGACCCGGTGCCGGGTGACCCGATGGCGGTCGCCTCGATCGGCGGGCAGTTGACCAAGGTCGCCGAGCAGATCAGCGCCGACGTGGCCTGGCTCAGGTCACTGTGCACCGCGCAGTTCTGGGATTCCGGCGCCGGGGAGGCGTTTGCTGGCCAGGTCGACGACGCGGCGGCCAAGCTCGCCCGGGCGCACGAGCGGTACCTGGCCGCCGGCCAGGCCCTCGGCACCAGCCCGGCGTCCGCGGCCGGCTACGCCGCCGCGCTCGACCAGGCGCAGGCGATGTCGCTGCGGGCCCGGGCACAGGGGCAGGCGGCCTGGAGCGCGATGCGCTCCCAGTTGGCCGTGGTCGAGGTCGCCTGCCAGGGACTCGTCCCCTGGGCGGACCTGAACGTCCAGGCGAGCTTCTACCCGGCGCAGCCGCTGCTGGACCAGGCCGGGCAGCCGGTGCTGATCCACACCGCGGCCAGCGCGAGCGCGGCGGCGCACGCCGCGGTGACCCGGTACAACGCCAGCGCGCTCGACTACCGGACCGCGCACGGCTGGCTCGCCGAGGCGGTCGCGATGCGGGACCAGGCCGCCGCCAGCGCCGCCGCGGCCATCCAGGCCGCCCTGGGCGACGACGGGCTGCAGAACCAGACCGGCCTGTGGCACGACATCACCGCCGCGGCCGACGCGGCCTTCGGCTGGACCGAGCAGCACTGGGCGCAGGTCGTCAGCGACATCGCGAACGTCTGCGGCTGGATCGCCTCGGCACTCGGCCTCCTCGCCCTGATCTTCGCGTTCATCTGCCCGCCGCTGGCCGCCGCCCTGGAGGGCATGGCCCTCACGCTGACCGAGATAGCCGCCGTCTGCGACCTGATCCTCGCCATCACCGGCAATGGTTCATGGCTGGCTGTTGGTCTCGACCTGTTCAGCCTGGCTACCTTCAGCCTGGGCAGGAATTTCTTGCGCGCGGCCGAGGTGGGCGTTGAAGCCGCCGATGAAATCAGCTTGGAAGGAGCAGTGGCCCGCGCGGACACGATGTCCACCGGACTTGCCAAGCCCAATATCGATCTTTCGGCAATCTCCCGCCTAGCCCACGATGCGGAGGCTGCGAGTGATG
>DAHWEX010000198.1 GCA_027326205.1 Actinomycetota bacterium | reverse complement strand
CTCCATGATTGGCGTAGGTGAGCATCTTCTCGAAGATCATTCTGGCCTCTCTGACGCGGCCCGCTCTCGTGAGGGCTTCTACGTACCAGAAAGAGCAGAGGCTGAAGGTGCCCTCGCCGTCGGCTATGCCGTCCACGCCCGTCAGGGCGTAGCGGTTGACCAGGCTGTCGGAGACCAGCTCGCCGCTGATCTTGTCCAGGGTGGCCAGGAATCTCGGGTCTGTCGGGCCGGCGAACTTGACCAGGGGCATGACAAGGACGGACGCGTCGAGTAGCTGGCTGCCCGGGTACATCACGTAGGTCTTCAAGCCGGGGTCCCAGCACTGCTCCTGAACGAACCGGTGAGCCTGAGCGGCCAGCTTGCGCCACCGTTCGACCGGGGCGGGCAGGCCGCGGTCTCTCGCCAGGCGGCCCGCGCGCTCGAAGGCGACCCACGTCATCAGGGCTGAGTAGGTGAAGCGCTGCCGCGGGCCGCGGATCTCCCAGATGCCCTCGTCGGGTTCCGTCCAGTGCCTGCTCAGCCAGTCGAGGCGCTTGGACAGGCCGGTCCACAAGTCATAGGAGATCGGAACCTCCTTGTTGTAAAGGTACACCGAGTCCATGATCTCGCCGTAGACGTCAAGCTGCCGCTGGCCGACCGCGCCGTTGCCGATCCTGACCGGCTTTGCGCCGTGGTAGCCGTCCAGGTGGTCAAGCGTCGTCTCCGGGATGTGATCGCTGCCGTCGACGGTGTACATGATCATGACGTCGCGTTCCGCCGTGGCCGTCTCGCAGCGCTTCTGCAGCCAGTCCATGAAGCTGGCGGCCTCTTCGAGGAAGCCGAGTCGCATGAGGCTGTAAACCGTGAACGAGGCGTCCCGCAGCCAGGCGTAGCGGTAGTCCCAGTTGCGCGTGCCGCCAGGCTCCTCAGGCAGCGATGTGGTCGGGGCGGCGACCAGGGCGCCCGTCGGGTGGTAGACGAGGAGCTTGAGCGCGAGGGCTGACCTTTGCACCGTCTCGCGCCAGCGGCCCCGGTACCTGGACTGGGCGAGCCAGCCCTGCCAGAAGTCCTGGGTCCTGGTGAGCACTTCGTCGGTCTCGCCGACGGTAATCGGACGGACGTCGCCGTTCCACTCCAGGTGGAAGTCGGCGGACTCGCCCTCTTGCAGGGTGAAGGTAGCGGCGACACCGTTGTCCTCGGCCTTGAGGCTGACCCCGGTCCGCAGGACGGCGCGGTCGAGCGGGGAGGCGAAGACCGCGCCGACGCCCTGGATGATCTGGACCTCGTGGCTCAGCCTGCCGTAGTCGAACGCCGGGTGGCAGGCGAGCTCGAACGTGACCGTGCCCCTGACCGCGCGGGCCTGCCTGACCAGGAGATCGCGCGCCTTGCCGGTGGACCTCGTCTCCGGGACCATGAAGTCGATGACCTCGCCGACCGCGTCCTTGCCCTGGAACCTGGTGAGCAGGATGTTGGTGTCTGGGAGGTAGAGCTGCTTCGGCTTGGCGTAGCTGGTGCGGGCCGTGATGGAGAAGTAGCCGCCCTTGTTCTTATCCAGGAGGGCACCGAACAGGCTCGGGGCGTCGAAGCGCGCCGGGCAGTCCCAGTCGACCGTGCCGTCGGTGCCGATGAGGGCGACCGTGCGCAGGTCGCCCACGATGCCGTGCTCTTCGATCGGGAGGTAGCCGTGCGGCGGCCCGATCCGGGTGGTCCCGTTTCCCGCGGGGGAATGCTCCATAATTCAAATGCTGATGCGCGGTCGTTACGGGCATGTTTCTTTGCGCTGGTCAGAGACAGAGCCCGCCGGAATTACCAGCCGACCGGGCGGCTGTTGGGCCGGGCGGGGCCGGGCCGTGGGTGCGGGTCAGGGTCGCCAGCGCGGTTTGACCGGGTCTGCGGCGTGTGCCGCCCGGCTGCCACTGGCCTCCGGTAGGGTGGCCTTCACCGAGGGCAGAGGAGCCGTGATGGCCAGTGGGCCCATTCCGTCCTTCCTTGACGTCTCCAGGCCGAGCATTGCCCGGGTCTATGACGTTTTCCTGGACGGAAAGGACAACTTCGAGGCCGACCGGGCCGTCGCCGCGTCCGCCTTGCAGATCGCGCCCGACTCCGCGGGCGGGGCGAAGTCCAACCGGGCGTTCCTGCGACGGGCGGTCCGTCATATGGCGGCCAAGGCCGGGATCACGCAGTTCCTGGACATCGGCTCCGGGCTGCCCAGCGCGGGCAACGTGCACGAGGTCGCCCGCGCGGTCCGCCCCAGCGCGCGGGTCGTGTACACCGACAATGACCCGGTCGTCGCGGTGCACGGCCGGGCGCTGCTAGCCGACGAGGTCACCGCGCGGTTCGTCACCGCCGACATCCGCCATCCGGCGCAGGTGCTGGACGATCCCGGGGTCCGGGCCTTCATCGACTTCAGCCGCCCGGTCGGGCTGCTGATGCTTGCCATCTTGCACCACATCACCGACGCCGAGAACCCGGCCGCGATCGCGGCGGGGTTCCGCGACGCGCTCGCCCCGGGCAGTTACCTGGCCCTCTCCAGCCTCCGCATGCCCGGCCCCGACCACCCGCAGGACGCGGAGAAGGCCCGCGAAGTGCAGCAGCTGTTCAACGAGAAGCTGGGCACCTGCCTGTGGCGGGAAGATGACGAGATCCTGGCCTGGTTCGGCGACTGGGAACTGCTCGCGCCCGGCCTGGTGCCCCTGCCCGATTGGCGCCCCGACACCGCCGACCCGCCCGTCCGGGACTCCACGTACCACGGCTTCGTCGGCGGCGTCGCCCGGAAACGTTAGCACCCGGCCAGTTCCCGGGACCGGGCCGCGGCGGCGCCCCGTTAGCTGCCGAGGTGGCGGCCGCCGTCGACGAGGATGCGCTGGCCGGTGATGAACCCGGCGCCCTCGGAGGCGAGGAAGCTCACGGCGTGGGCGATGTCGCCGGGAGTTCCCATCCGCCCGGCGGGCACTGAGGCGAGGTAGGCCTGCCTCGCGTCGTCGGGGACATCGGCGTGGCGCTCCACGGGGATGAAGCCGGGCGCGACCGTGTTGACCGTGATGCCGAACGGCGCGAGTTCGCGGGCCCAGGCGCGGGTCAGCCCGATCTGCGCGCTCTTGGCGGTGGCATAGGCGGACCGGCCCGGGGGCGGCCGGCTGGCGACCTCGGAGTCGATGTGCACGATGCGGCCGTACCGCCGGGCCTGCATCCCGGGTATCAGGGCGCGGCCGAGCAGTACCGGGCTCTTCACGAAGAAGTCCAGCTGGGCGAGATGGCCGGCCCAGTCCGCCTCGGTCACCGCGGCCTCGGGCTGCGGGCCGGTGGCGTTGATCACCAGCACGTCAACCGGGCCGAGACGGCC
>DAHWEX010000192.1 GCA_027326205.1 Actinomycetota bacterium | reverse complement strand
CGCCGTCTGCCGTCCAGGTACATTAGGGCGCTGACCTGCGCTGTCTCTGTCAGGTACACGGCGGGACCATAGCCTGGGCTATCCTGCCCGGCCGTCCGGTGGCCGTCCCCGGGGGCGGGCGGAGCACGCGCGCCGCCCGTGCCGGCTTCTGCGGTCATGTCGGGCCTGCCCGGCAAGCTGGTTCATGCCGGGGCGCGCGGCGCCCGCTCAGGGCGGGCGCGGGGCCGCCGGCGAGGCTGACCGGACCCCGGGAGGAACAGGCGCGATGGCGGGTAAAGCGGACAGGGCAGATCGCGATCCGGCCACCTGGCCTGCGGCGGTGGCCCGGATCGTGGAGATCGGCTCGGAGAGCTGGGGCAGGCTGATCCGCGTGAGCATCCTCATCGCAGTCCTGGGCGCCGTCGTGTGGCTGGTGGCGAGCGCCAGGTGACCGGGGCCGCCAGGTGCGGGCGCCCCGGAGGACACCGGGATGCCCCGCAAGTACATCTGGAGGCCGTCCGTCGGCGACTCGCCGAACGTGTCGCTCATGGAGACTGCGGCCACCGTCCCGGCGGTCCGTCCCCGGCTTCTTCAGCGGCGGCGGGCCGGACGCTTGCGGGCTTCTCCCGGGCCGTCACGCGGCACCGCGGCCTTTCGGCGGCGACGAGCAGGGCCAGGGGCCTGGCGGGTACGGGCCGCCGGGGTGAAACCGGGCTCCCGGGGGGCCTGGTGAGGCTGGCTGCCCGTGCGCGGGCTTGCCTGTCACCCGGGGTAAGGAGAAACGGTGCATTAGGGGACAATGTTGTCGCTTTCCGGGTACTGTACATTCCGTCACTTTTCGGTGACGATCTGCTGGTGGCGGTGCAGGGCAGGGCGAATCGCCTGTGGTTCGGCGACAACCTTGAGGTTCTCCAGGGCGGCAGCATTGCCGACGAGTCCGTTGACCTTGTGTACCTCGACCCGCCGTTCAACTCCAGCCGTGTCCATAACGTCATCTTCGAGAAGCACCCCGATGACTTCGAGGCGGTGGCGGCGCAGATCAGGGCGTTCAACGACACCTGGCACTGGAGTCCGGCGACTGATTACCTGTACCAGCGGTACGCGCTGGCGGAGGGGCTGCCGGGGCCGGTCGCGGCGGCGCTGCGGGCGCTGCACGGGCTGCTGCCTGAGGGTGACACGATGGCGTACCTGGTGCACATGGCGCCGCGGCTGGCCGAGCTGCACCGGGTGCTCAAGCCGAGCGGGTCCCTGTACCTGCACTGCGACCCGGCGATGAGCCATTACCTGAGGCTGCTGCTGGACGCGGTCTTCGGGGCGGGCAACTTCCGCAACGAGATCATCTGGAAGCGCAGCAGCGCGCACAACTCCGCGCGGCGCTACGGCGCGGTCCACGACGTCATCCTGTTCTACAGCCGCAGCCGCCACTACACCTGGAACCGGGCGCCGCAGCCGCTGTCGGACGAGTCGGCCGGCCAGTGGTACAACAACACCGAGCCCGGCACGGGGCGGGTGTTCAAGCGGGCCGACCTGACGGCCCCCGGTACCCGGGAAGGCCCGTCCGGGGAGCCCTGGCGGGGCGTCAGCCCGACGGACAAGGGCCGGCACTGGGCCATCCCGGGGTTCGTCGCGGACATCGCCGGCGGGCTGCCCGCGCCGCAGGCACTGGACGCGCTCGATGCCGCCGGGAGGATCTTCTGGCCGAAGCAGGCGGGCGGGGTGCCGCAGGTCAAGCGGTACATCGAGGAGGCCGCGGGCGTCGCGGCCCAGGACGTCATCACCGACATCCGGCCGCTGCACAACGTGAAGGGCGGGGAGCGGATCGGCTACCCGACCCAGAAGCCCGTCGCGCTGCTGGAGCGGTTCATCACGGCGTCGTCGGACCGGGGCGGGGTGGTCCTGGACCCGTTCTGCGGCTGCGGGACGACGATCGACGCCGCCCAGCGGCTGGGCCGCAGCTGGATCGGCATCGACATCGCCTACGTCGCCGTCGACATCATCGTCAAGCGGCTGCGGCGGAACTACGGAAGCGCCGTCTCATACGAGCTGAACGGCATCCCGCGCGATGTCGCCGGGGCGCACGCCCTCGCCGACCGGGACAAGTTCGAGTTCCAGACCTGGGCCGTGACCCAGCTGGACGCCACCCCGACCGAGCAGCGGTCGCGGGACAGGGGCATCGACGGCGTCGCGAGCTTCTACCTGGACCGCAAGGCCACCGGCCGGGTGATCATCTCGGTCAAGGGCGGGGTGAACGTCCTGCCGCGCGACGTCCGGGACCTGGGAGGCACCGTCGAGGCGCAGAAGGCGCAGATGGGCGTGTTCCTGATGCGGGGGGAGCCGACCCCCGGGATACGCGAGGCCGCCGCCCACGCGGGCACCTACACCTGGCCGCTGAACGGCCAGGTGTACCCGAAGGTCCAGGTCCTCACCGTGGCGCAGCTGGTCAGCGGCATCCGCCCCGTGCTCCCGCCGCAGGTCCAGCCCTACGGGCGCCGCGCCAGGGCCGCCAGGGCACTGGACGCCGCCGCCCTGCTGTCGGGGCGGGTCCTGGCCCATGCCCGGCCCGCCGACGTCGAGCCGCTCCTGGCCCTGCTGGACTCCCAGCGCAGCGGGCTGGTCCTGACCGGCACCAGCGGCATGAGGATCGCCGAGTCACGCCGCCGGGCGAACGGCATCCAGTGCCCGCTCGTCTGCGACCCGGCCGCCTACCAAACCTGGAGGGCCACCCCGCAAGACCCCTTCCGCGGGCCTAACGGCCCCCTGCACGGGCGGGCGCTGGAGAGCTTCCTGAAGGAAGCGTGCCGGGCAGGCGCCCACGCAGTCCTCACCCCGACCGGCTTCATCCCCGCCGCGGACATCGACACGCTGCAGGCCGTGCTCGCCGCCGCCCCCGGCCTCAGCGCCGAGACGGTCATCAGCCTGCCCCTCGACATCACCTGGGCGACCAGCGAATGGGCCGACGTGCTCATCGACCTCG
>DAHWEX010000184.1 GCA_027326205.1 Actinomycetota bacterium | reverse complement strand
GCTGGTGCATGTCGCGCTCGACGCGCGACAGCTTCGACAGCATCTCGAGCACGTGCACGGGCAGCCGGATGGTCCGCGCGGAGTCCGCGAACCCGCGCTGGATGGCCTGCCTGATCCACCACATCGCGTAGGTGGAGAACTTGTAGCCCTTGGTGTAGTCGAACTTCTCGACCGCCCGGATCAGGCCCAGGTTCCCCTCCTGCACGACGTCGAGGAGGGACAGGCCGCGGTCGCTGTACTTCTTCGCGACCGACACCACCAGGCGCAGGTTCGCCTCGAGCATGTGCGCCTTGGCGCGGCGCCCGTCCTCGGCGACCAGTTCCAGGTCGCGGCGGAGCTGCGGGCTGAGCTCCGGCTCGCTGTCCAGCTTGTGCTCGGCGAACAGGCCCGCCTCGATCCGCTTGGCCAGGTCAACCTCCTGCTCGGCGGTGAGCAGGCTGGTGCGCCCGATCGACTTGAGGTAGGTGTGCACCGAGTCGCCCATGGCGGGCGTCTGGTCGTCCAGGTCGACCCCGTCGGCGAACGCGGCCACGTCCGCCTCGAGCGACGCCATGTCGTCTTCGGCGAAGTCCGCGTCCCCGTCCGCCTCGCCCGGTGCGGCCTGCCCCTGGGCGGTCGGCGCCTTGGCGGCCGGCGCGGCGTCGGCCGCCGGGGCGGGCTGGTCGGCCTTCCCGGCGCGCGTCTTCCTGGCGGCGGCCTCGGTCCCGGCGGTCCCCGTGGCCCTGGCGGCCGGCGCCTTCGCGGCGGCGGCCTTCGGCGCGGCCTTGGCCCGCCCGCGCGGTGCCTTGAGCTCGGTCTCCTCGTCGGCCAGCCGGACGCCGGCCTCGCTCAGTTCGCGGAGAATGGACCGGGCCTCACCAGGCGTCAGTCCCGCCTGCTCGAACGCCGTCCGCAGGTCCGAAAGGGACAGGTGGCCCTGGCTGCGACCGCGCTGGATCAGGTCGTCCACGCGCGAGGAACTCGCTTCCTCGTCAGCCGGGGCGGCTGTTGCGATCCGCGGCATGAGACACCTCCCTCCTTCTGTACACGTGCGCAATCGCTGCGCAGTTCAACACCAACACGACTTAAACACGATCCCCGGTGACAATGAGTAACCCCGCTCCGTCTGTCGGCTTTCGCGGGGGGCACTCATGAATAACGTTCTGCGGCCGAGATTGTTCCCGTTGGCGTCACGTTCTTGCCACCTTGAGGGCTGCCAGGTCCGGTTTCCCACTGGGAAGCACCGGGATTGCGTCCGTCAGCACGACCTCGCTTGGGCAAGCGTAACGCGGAAGGCGCCCGCTTACATGCGTACGTAGCAATTCAGCGCTAGGTGGCTCGGCCGGGTCAGCCGGGACCACCACCGCGGTGACCCGTTCGCCCCATACCGGGTCAGGCCGGCCCACCACCACGACCTCCCGGACGGCGGGGCAGGACGCCAGGGCGGCCGCCACCTCGCCGGGGACGACCTTGTGGCCGCCGGTGTTGATCACGTCGTCGGCGCGGCCCCGGACGGTCACCGTGCCGTCCGGGGCGACGCGGCCCAGGTCGGACGTGACGAACTCGCCGCCGTCGATGGCCGCCGCGGTGAGGTCCGCCCGTCCGTGGTAGCGGTTCATCAGCACGGGCCCCGAGATCCGCAGCCGCCCGTCCGCGCCCTCCCGGACGGTGACGCCGTCGAGGGGCACCCCGTCGTAGACGCACCCGCCGCAGGTCTCGCTCATGCCGTAGGTGGTGACCACGCGCACGCCAGCCGCGCGCGCCCGCTCAAGGGCCGCCGCGCCCGCCGCGGCCCCGCCGACGAGCACGCACCGGTACCTGGCCAGGGCCTTCGCGCCGCCGGGCTCGGCCAGCAGGCGCACCAGTTGCGTGGGCACCAGCGACAGGTGCGCCGCCCCCGCGTCGGCGGCCTCGTCCAGGGCCCGCGCGGTGGCGCTCGCGGCGATCACGGGCACGGTCCCGCCCGTGAGGGACCTGACGAGCACCTGCAGCCCGGCGACGTGCGACGCCGGCAGGCAGGCCAGCCACCGTTCCCCGGGCCCGGCCCCCGCCCGGGCCAGGGACGCCCGCGCCGAGTGCGCGAGCGCCGCCGCGCTGAGCTCCACCCCCTTCGGCTCCCCGGTGGACCCCGAGGTGCCGATGATCACCGCCGTGTCGGCGGCCGTTTCCGGGACCGGCGAACGGTTCCGTGCTTCGCCCCGCTCGCCGATGACCGCGTTCGGCCGGAAGGCGTCGAGCAGCCGGCCGACCCGGGCCGCCGGGAGGTTCGCGTCGACCGGGAGGACCGCGGGCCCGGTGCCGTCCAGCGCCCGGGCGAGGGGCCCGAGCAGCCGCCCGGCGTCGCCGGCGCCGTCGAGCAGCACGGCGTGCAGGAGGCGGCGGCCGGGGTGGCCGGGGGCGCGTTGGGATGTCACGCTGACTAAGGTTAGACCGGGCGAACGGAAGGTTACGCCGGGAATGCCGCGGACGCCGGCCCCGGGCGTGCGGAGAACAGGGGAGGGACCGTGAGCGGGCGCGGACCGGACGGCGTTGCGCGTGACCTGCCGGAGCTGCTGGGCACGCTGCGGGCCTTCGCCATCCCGATGCGGACCAGGTTCCGCGGCATCACCGTCCGCGAGGGCGCGCTGATCCGTGGGCCGGCCGGGTGGGGTGAGTTCTCGCCGTTCGCCGAGTACGGCCCGCGGGAGTCGGCCCGCTGGCTCGCCGCCGCGGTCGAGGCGGCGACGGTGCCGTGGCCGGCGCCGCGGCGGGACTCGGTCCCGGTCAACGTCACCGTCCCCGCCGTGGCACCCGGGCGCGCCCACGCGATCGTCGCCGCGTCCGGGTGCCGGACGGCGAAGGTCAAGGTGGCCGAGCCCGGGCAGGCGCCGGGCGAGGACGCGGAGCGGGTCGCCGCGGTGCGCGACGCGCTCGACGCGGCCGGCCCCGGCGGCCGGATCCGGGTGGACGCCAACGGCGGCTGGTCCGTCGACGAGGCGGCCCGCGTGCTCCGGTCGCTGGAGAAGTACGGCCTGGAGTACGCCGAGCAGCCGTGCGCGACCCTGGAGGAGCTGGCCGCGCTGCGGCGGCTCGTCGACGTTCCGGTCGCCGCCGACGAGTCGATCCGCAAGGCGCAGGACCCGCTGCGGGTCCGGGCCGCCGGGGCGGCCGACATCGTCATGGTCAAGGTGCAGCCGCTGGGCGGGGTCCGCGCCGCCCTGCGGGTGGCCGAGGCCTGCGGGCTGCCCGCCGTCGTGTCCAGCGCGGTGGACACCTCCGTCGGGCTCGCCGCCGGCGTCGCCCTGGCGGCCGCCCTGCCCGAGCTGCCGTACGCGTGCGGGCTGGCGACGATGTCCCTGCTGGAGGGGGACGTCACGGCGGCGCCGCTGGCCGAGTCCGGCGGCTCGCTCGCGGTCCGCCGTCCGCCGGTGGACGACGCCGCCCTCGCGGCCTGGGAGACCGACCCGGAGCCGTGGCGGCGGCGGGCCCTGGCGGCCGCGCGCCACCTGGCGGACGTCCCGGGAACCCTCCATTGATAACAGCAACTGGCGCCCGGCCGGGGCTGGGCCGGTGAACCCGTCGACCGCGTTCGCCACGGTGCTCGCCGACGAGCTCGCCCGGTGCGGGCTGCGCGAGGCCGTCGTCGCGCCCGGGTCCAGGTCCGCGCCCCTGGCCATGGCGCTGTGGGCGCTCGAGCAGGCCGGCCGGATCCGGCTGCACGTCCGGATCGACGAGCGCTCCGCCGCGTTCACCGCGCTGGGCCTGGCCAAGGCGTCGCGCCGCCCGGTCGCGGTGCTGTGCACGTCGGGCACCGCGGCGGCGAACTTCCACCCGGCGGTCATCGAGGCCGACGAGTCCGCGGTCCCGCTGCTCGTCCTCACCGCCGACCGGCCGCCGGAACTGCGCGGCGCCGGCGCGAGCCAGACCGTCGACCAGGTGAAGCTGTACGGGTCGGCGGTCCGCTGGTACGCCGACGCCGGCGTTCCCGAGCGCCGCCCCGGCGCGGCCGGCTACTGGCGGTCCCTGGCCTGCCGCGCCTGGGCCGGCGCGGCAGGCGCGCTCGGCGCGCTGCCCGGCCCGGTGCACCTGAACCTCCCGCTGCGCGACCCGCTGGTCCCTGACCCGGACGGCGGGGACGCGGACGACGGCTGGCCCGAGCCCCTCGACGGGCGGCCCGGCGGCCGCCCCTGGACCCGGGTCAGCGAGGCCCGGCCGCACCCCGAGCCGCTCGAGCTGCCCTGGGCCGAGCGCGGGGTGGTCGTCTGCGGCGACGGCGACTACGACGCCGCCGCGCTCGTCGAGCTGGCGCAGAGGGCCGGGTGGCCGGTCCTGGCCGAGCCGTCGTCCGGGGCCAGGCGCGGGCCGAACGCGCTGGCCGGCTACCAGTACCTGCTCGCGTCGGCGGCCTTCACGGCGGCGCACCGCCCGCAGGTCGTGCTCTCCGCCGGGCGCCCCGGCCTGAGCCGGCCGCAGTCCGCGCTGCTCGGGCTGGCCCGCGCCGGGACGCCGCCGGTCCGTCACGTCGTCGTCGGGGCGGGCCCGGGGATGTGGGCCGACCCGCAGCGGGCCGCGACCGACGCCGCCGCCTCGGTCCGCCTCACCGGGGTTCCCGGCCGGGTCCCCGGCGGCTGGCTCGCCGGGTGGCAGCGCGCCGGCGCCGCGGCGGGCGACGCCGCCGCCCGGGTGCTCGACGACAGCCGCGCGGCGGCCGGAGGCGGGCTGCCGGAGCCCGAGGTGGCCCGCGAGCTGATCGCGGCGCTGCCGGGGAACGCGCTCCTGTGGTGCGGCAACTCGCTGTCGGTGCGGGACCTCGACCTGCTGCCGCCGCCGCGGCCGGACGTCCGGGTGCTCGCCAGCCGGGGGGCGAGCGGGATCGACGGGACCTTCTCCACGGCCGCGGGCGCGGCGCTCGCGCACGCGGCGCAGTACCCGGGGGCGGTCGCGTTCGCGCTGATCGGTGACCTGTCCCTGCTGCACGACGCGCCCGGCCTGGCGATCGGCCCGGCCGAGCCGCGGCCGGACCTGTGCGTGGTCGTCGTCAACAACGACGGCGGCGGCATCTTCGAGGGCCTGGAGCCCGCCCGGTTCAAGGACGGCGGCCCGTTCGAGCGGGTCTTCGGGACCCCGCACGGCGCGTCCGTGGAGCGGCTGGCCGCGGCCTTCGGCGTGCCGTACGCGCTCGCCGAACGGCCGGGGGACCTCGCGAAGGCGGCCGCGCCCGTCCTCGCCGGCACCGGCCCGCGGATCATCGAGGTGCGCACCGGCCGGGCCGCCAGCGCGGACCTGCGGGCCCGGATGCGCGCCGCCGCGGTCGCGGCGGCCGAGCGGCTCGCGTGACCGGCGCGCCGGGCAACGCGGTCACCGGCGTCGACGGCAGCGAGGTCGCCGACCTGGAGATGCTGACCCGCACCCTGGTCGGGATCACCCTGCAGAGCATGGAGGCGCTCGGCGGCGAGGTCACCCTGCCGCAGTTCCGGCTGCTGCTGGCCGCCGCCGCGCTGGGGCGCGCGCCGTCCTCCCGGCTGGCGGAGGCCGCCGGCGTCCCGGCGTCGTCGGTGACGCGGCTGGCCGACCGGCTGGCGGCGCACGGGCTGCTCGCCCGCGGGACGGACGCCAGGAGTCGCTCGATCGTCACGATCGAGATCACCGGCGCGGGCCGCGAACTGGTCGAGCGGGTGGTCGCCCGGCGGCACGAGCTGCTCGCGGCCGTGCTGGCCCGGATGGCGCCGCCGGAGCGCGCGGCGGTGGCGGCCGCGGCGGCCCGGTTCACCGCCCTGGCCGCCGGCGCGGCCGAGCGCGGCGGCAGCGGGCCGCTGCCGCTGTGACGGGCCGGCGCCCCCGTGCGCGTTCCCCTGGGGCTTCTTGCTCTCCTGCGCCTTCTTTCTGTCCTGGCGCCTTCCGCCCTTCCGGTGCCCCGTCTGCTCGCCGCCGCTTCCCGTAGATACCAGCAAGAAGCGTGCCAGCCCTAGGGCAGCGGCCTCGCTACCTGATCGGCCTGATCACCGACCTGGCCTTCTACCAGCGGGTGTCGGCCGCGATGACGCCGCCTGGGGCGGGCCGCCACGCGTGGTGGCTGATCCTGCTCGCGCCCGCGGAACCTGCCCCCGGCGCCCCTACTCGCCGCCGGGGGCCGCCGGCGAGGCGGGAGCGGGGGAGCGGACCCGGCGGGCGGCGTCCCCGGCCGCCTGGTCCAGCCGCAGCGCCTCCGCGGCGCAGCCGACGGCGATCAGGGCCAGCAGGCAGAACGCGACGGTGAACGCCGCCTGCCCGCCGGCGGCCGCGTCGCCCGCGCGCAGCGCGACGGTCGCGACCGCGACCGCGAGGCCGGCGCCGAGCTGCATGGACGTGGCCGCGAGGGTGTTCGCGTCGCGCATCAGCCCCGGGTCCATGTCCGCGAGCCCGACCGTGCTGTAAACCGTGAAGCCGGTGGAGCGGGTGACGCCGCTGGCCAGCGCGAGCAGCGCGGTCACGGCGACCGGCGTCGAGGCGGTGGTGAACCCGAGCGCCGCGACGACGGCGGCCGTGCCCAGGGCGGAGGCGACCAGCACCGTCCGGAACCCGAACCGGTTGATCAGCGGCGTGGTCGCCGGCTTGATGCCCACGTTCCCGGCGAACACGAACGCGGTCACCGCCCCCGACTTCACCGGCGACCAGCCGAACCGCACCTGGAACATCAGCGGCAGCAGGAACGGCATCGCCCCGACCACCAGCCAGTACAGGGTGACGCCCGACTGCGACACCCGGAACGTGGGCACGGACAGGGTCCGCAGGTTCAGCAGCGGGTGCCGCGCGCGCCGCAGGTGGGCCACCGCCCCGGCGAGCAGCGCCGCCGACACCGCGAAGAACGCGGCGGCCTGCGCCGCCGGCGGCGACGGCAGCGTCACCAGGTGCGCGGCGTAGGTCAGCCCCCCGAGGCCGGCGCAGGTCAGCGCCACCCCGGCCCAGTCGAGCGGCGGCACGCCGCCCGGCGGGCGCCCCGCCGGGATCAGCCGCCACGCGAACGCGAACGCGGCCATGCCGAGCGGCACGTTGATCAGGAACATCCAGTGCCACGTCGCGTAGGTGGTGATGAGCCCGCCCGCCAGCGGCGCGATGACGGGGGAGAGCAGCCCCGGCCAGACCACGTAGGAGGTGAGCCGGAGGATGTCCTGCTTCGCGGCGGGCGACAGCACCATGGTCCGCCCGACCGGCACCATCATCGCCCCGCCCGTTCCCTGCAGCACCCGCATCGCGACCAGCATGCCGAGGTTCACGCTCGCCGCGCAGCCGACGGAGGCCGCGGTGAACAGCGCGATCGCGGTCAGGAACACCACCCGGTTCCCGAAGCGGCGGGCCAGCCATCCCGACAGCGGGATCAGCACCGCCAGGGTCAGCAGGTACGCGGTGATGACCAGCCCGACCTCGGTGGCCGGCGCGCGCAGCGACCGGCCGATCTGCGGCGACGAGGTCGCCACGATCGTCCCGTCCAGCATTTCCATGAAGTAGCAGCCGGCGACGAGCAGGGCGACGCGGCGGTGCCGGGCGGTGATCACGCTTGCGCCAACAATCCCCGGCGGGCGGTTATATTCCCTTAGCCTCGCTAACGGGAAGAATCAGCGCTCGGGGCGAGCGCGGCAGGCGTGCAACCCTCCCGGCCGCCTGCTAACGACTTTCAATTCCTGGGGTTACAGAGGGGCGTGAGGTCCAGGCGGGTCCGGAAGAGGAAGGCGCTGAGCAGGTCGGGCCGGCACTGCATCCGCCGCAGCCGGGTCTTGACCAGGGCGGTCAGCTCGGCCAGGGTGCGCTTGACCAGGTTGGCCAGCGATCTCTTGAGCAGCGTCCAGGCCGACTCGACCGGGTTGAGCTCGGAGGCGTAAGACGGGAGCTGGAAGACCGTCAGCCAGTCCCCGGGCGGCGGCGAGCCGCCGCATAACGCCGCTGACACGGGTATTCAGGTTGTCCCAGACCAGGACGAGTTGTCCCAGACCAGGACGAGCGGGCCGCCGAACTGCTGGTGCGCGGCGTCCAGCAGCCGCGCGTAATCGGTCTCGGTGGACCCTTGCGCTTTTCCCCGCGGCGGGGGCCTTGGCGCACCCGGAAGATGAGCCGGGGCTGCT
>DAHWEX010000171.1 GCA_027326205.1 Actinomycetota bacterium | reverse complement strand
GAGTCGCCCAAGGGCGAGCTCGGCTGCCATGTGGTCAGCGACGGCGGCACCAAGCCGTATCGCGCGCACCTGCGCGACCCCTCGTTCCACCACATGCAGGCCGTCTCCGTGCTGTGCGAAGGCGGCAACCTCGCGGACGTGATCCCGGCGATCGCGTCCATTGACCCGGTGATCGGAGGCGTTGACCGGTAATGCCGTTCAGTGAGGACACGCTGACCCGGCTGAAGGCGGACGCCGCGGAGATCACCGGAAGGTACCCGCGGGCGCGGTCCGCGCTGCTGCCGTTGCTGTACCTGGTGCAGTCGGAGGAGGGCTACGTCTCCGACGACGGCATGGCGTTCTGCGCCGAGGTGCTCGGCATCACGCAGACCGAGGTGCGCGGCGTCGCGACCTTCTACACGATGTATAAGCACGAGCCGGCGGCCGAGTACCAGGTCGGGGTCTGCATCAACACGACCTGCGCGATCATGGGCGGCGACCAGATCTACGCCGAGCTCGCCGGGCACGTCGCCGGCGCGCCCGGGCACGAGGACGCGGAGCACGGGGACGCACTCGGCGGCACTTCCGACCACGGCGACATCAAGTCACCCGACGGCAAGGTCGCCCTCGAGCGCCTTGAGTGCAACGCGGCCTGCGACTACGCGCCCGTGGTGATGGTCAACTGGGAGTTCTTCGACAACCAGACGCCGGCCAGCGCCAGGGAACTAGTCGACAAGCTGCGGGCGGGGGAGAACGTGGCGCCGACCCGCGGGCCGAGCCGGCTGTGCACCTGGAAGCAGGCCAACCGGATCCTGGCCGGCTTCGGCGACGGCCAGGCGGCCGACGGCCCGTCGGCCGGCCCGGCCAGCCTCGTCGGGCTGAAACTGGCCAAGGAGCACGGGTGGCGGGCGCCGGGGGCCGGCGAATCCCACCACGACAGCGAAGCGGCGGGAGGCTCCGTCGAGCCGTCGTCCGCGCAGCCCCCCCGGTCCGACAAGGAGACCTCGTGACCGACACCCTCACCCCGGTCCTGACCGCGAACTGGGACCAGCCGGACTCGTTCACGCTGGCCGGCTACAGCCGGACCGGCGGCTACAAGGCGCTGCCCAAGGCCCTGGCGATGGAACCGGACGACGTCATCGCCACGGTCAAGAACTCGGTGCTGCGCGGCCGCGGCGGCGCTGGCTTCCCGACGGGCATGAAGTGGTCCTTCATCCCGCAGAACGACGGCAAGCCGCACTACCTGACGGTCAACGCCGACGAGTCCGAGCCGGGCACGTGCAAGGACATCCCGCTGATGATGGCCAACCCGCACGTGCTCATCGAGGGCATCATCATCACCTGCTACGCCATCCGCGCGAGCCACGCGTTCATCTACGTGCGCGGCGAGGTGCTGCACGTCATCCGGCGGCTGCAGTACGCGGTCGCCCAGGCGTACGAGGCGGGCTACCTCGGCAAGGACATCCTCGGCACCGGCTTCGACCTCGACCTCGTGGTCCACGCCGGGGCGGGCGCCTACATCTGCGGCGAGGAGACGGCGCTGCTGACCTCGCTTGAGGGGTACCGGGGCCTGCCGCGGAACCGGCCGCCGTTCCCCGCGGTGGAGGGCCTCTACGCCAGCCCGACCGTCATCAACAACGTCGAGTCGATCTCCAGCGTCCCGTCGATCATCGCCAACGGGCCCACCTGGTTCTCCGGGCTCGGCACCGAGAAGTCCAAGGGCTACGGCATCTTCTCGCTGTCGGGTCACGTCAAGCACCCGGGTCAGTACGAGGCGCCGCTCGGCATCACGCTGCGCGAGCTGATCGACCTGGCGGGCGGCATGCTCCGCCCGGGGCACCCGCTGAAGTTCTGGACGCCCGGCGGGTCGTCGACGCCGCTGCTCACCCGCGAGCACCTGGACATCCCGCTCGACTTCGAGGGCGTGGGCGCGGCCGGGTCGATGCTCGGCACCCGTGCCCTGCAGCTCTTCGACACCACCACCTGCGTGTTGCGGGCCGCGCTGCGCTGGACGGAGTTCTACCAGCACGAGTCCTGCGGCAAGTGCACGCCGTGCCGTGAGGGCACCTACTGGCTGGTCCGCGCGGTCGAGCGGCTGGAGAGCGGCAAGGGCAGCGACGAGGACCTGGAAACGATCCTCGACGTCGGCAACAACATCGTGGGCCGCGCGTTCTGCGCCCTCGGCGACGCCGCGCCGGTGCCGATCAGCTCCGCGATCAAGTACTTCAGAGACGAGATCATCCAGCACCAGAAGCATGGCGGCTGCCCGTTCGACCCGGCCGCCTCGACCGCGTGGGCGGTGTGAACCGATGACTACGATGCCGACCGACACGGTGACCGTCACCATCGACGGCTACCAGGTCGCCGTGCCCAAGGGCACGCTGGTGATCCGGGCCGCCGAGATGATCGGGATCACCATCCCGAGGTTCTGCGACCACCCGCTGCTCGACCCGATCGGCGCCTGCCGGCAGTGCCTGGTGGACATCGAGGGCCAGCGCAAGCCGCTGGCGTCCTGCACCACCGTCTGCACCGACGGCATGGTGGTCAAGACGCAGTTCACCTCGCCCGTGGCCGACAAGGCCCAGCAGGGCGTGATGGAACTGCTGCTCATCAACCACCCGCTCGACTGCCCGATGTGCGACAAGGGCGGCGAGTGCCCGCTGCAGAACCAGGCGATGTCCAACGGCCGGGGCGAGTCCCGGTTCCGGGAGGACAAGCGCGAGTTCGACAAGCCGGTGCCGATCTCGACCGAGGTGCTCCTCGACCGGGAGCGGTGCATCTCCTGCACCCGCTGCGTGCGGACCTCGGAGGAGATCGCGGGCGACGACTTCATCGAGTTCATCGAGCGCGGCCCGCGGCAGTACATCGGGACCGCGCACGGCAAGCCGTTCAACTCCTACTTCTCCGGCAACACCGTCCAGGTGTGCCCGGTCGGCGCGCTCACCGGCGCGCAGTACCGCTTCCGGTCGCGCCCGTTCGACCTGAAGTCCGAGCCGAGTGTCTGCGAGCACTGCGCCGCCGGGTGCCACCAGCGCACGGACGTGCGGCGCGGCACTGTGCTGCGCCGCCTGGCCGGGGACGAGCCCCTCGTCAACGAGGAGTGGAACTGCGACAAGGGCCGGTGGGCCTTCAGCTACGCCACCAGGTCCGACCGGCTGACGACGCCGCTGGTGCGAGACGAGGACGGGGTTCTCCGCCCCGCGTCGTGGCAGGCCGCCTTCGCGGCCGCCGCCCGCGGCCTCGCCGCCGCCCGCGACGCCGTTGACGGCCCCGCGGGCGTTGGCGTGCTGACGGGCGGCCGGCTCACGCTCGAGGACGCCTACGCCTACGCGAAGTTCGCCCGGGTCGCGCTGAACACCAACGACATCGACATGCGGGCCAGGCCGCACTCGGCGGAGGAGGAGCAGTTCCTCGCCTCCCGGGTCGCGGGCCGCGGCATCGAGGTCAGCTACGCCGACCTGGAGGCCGCGCCCGCGGTCCTGCTCGCCGGGTTCGAGCCGGAGGACGAGTCCCCGGTCGTGTTCCTGCGGCTGCGCAAGGCGGCCCGCAAGCACAACCTCGCGGTGTTCTCCGTCGCGGCGCTCGCCTCCCCGGGACTCGCGAAGGTCTTCGGCACGCTGCTGCCGACCGTGCCCGGCGGCGAGCCCGCCGCGCTGACCGCGCTGGCGGCCGGCGGCGGCAGCGACGCGGGCATCGCGCGGGCCGCCGACCTGCTCGCCCAGCCGGGTTCGGTGATCCTGGCCGGCGAGCGGCTCGCCGAGGTACCCGGGGCGCTCGCCGCCGCGGTGCGGCTCGCCGACGCCAGCGGAGCGAAGCTCGCCTGGATCCCGCGGCGGGCGGGGGAGCGCGGCGCCGTCGAGGCGGGCGCGATGCCCGGCCTGCTGCCGATCGGCCGCTGGGTCGGTGACCCGAGGGCCCGGCAGGAAGTCGCGCTGGCCTGGAACAAGGCGAGCCTGCCGGCCACGCCCGGACGCTCCACCTCGGCGCTGCTCGCGGCGGCCGCGGGCGGCGAACTCGGCGCGCTGGTCATCGCGGGCGTTGACCCGGCCGACCTGCCGGACCCGGCCGCCGCGCTGAACGCGCTTGAGCAGACCCCGTTCATCGTCTCCCTGGAACTGCGGAGCAGCGCGGTCACCGACCGCGCCGACGTGGTCTTCCCGGTCGCCGCGGTCGCGGAGAAGCCCGGGACGTTCGTCAACTGGGAGGGCCGCGGCGGCTCGTTCGCCCCGGCGCTCAGCGTGCCGGGCATCCGCACCGACTTGTACGTGCTCGGTGCCATCGCCAACGAGCTCGACGTGCACCTGGGCCTGCCCGATGCGGGCGCCGCGCGCGCCGAGCTCGCCGCTCTCGGCGCCTGGAAGGGCCCCCGCCCGGCCGCGCCGGCGGTGCTGTCCGCGCCGGCGACGGTGCCGGGCGACGCCGTGCGGCTGGCCACCTGGGCGCAGCTCATCGACGCGGGCCGGATGCAAGACGGCGAACCGTACCTGGCCGGCACCGCCAGGGCCGTCGTGGCCCGGGCTTCCGCCGCCACCGCGGCCGGGGCCGGCGTCGCCGACGGCGACAAGGTGACCGTGGCCACCGGGGCAGGCTCGGTGACCGTCCGGCTCGAGGTCACCGAGATGGCCGACGGCGTGGTGTGGCTGCCCACCAACAGCTCAGGCTCGGCGGTCCGGGCGGACCTCGGGGCCGGCCACGGGACCAGGGTGACCCTGAGGAGGGCTGAATGACCCGCGTGCTCGCGGTGGACCCGACGCTGAGCGACTTCAACCAGCTCATCTGGTGGATGGTGCTGCTCAAGGTCGTCATCGTCTTCATGTTCCTGCTGCTCACGACCATCTTCATGATCTGGTTCGAGCGACGGGTGATCGGCCGCATGCAGAACCGGCCCGGACCGAACCGGGCCGGGCCCTTGGGCCTGCTGCAGCCGGTGGCGGACGCGCTGAAGCTGCCGCTGAAGGAGGACATCGTCCCCACCACGGTGGACAAGCTGGTGTTCTTCGTCGCGCCGATCCTCGCGGCCGCGCCGTCCTTCGTCAGCTTCGCGATCATCCCGTGGGGCCCGAGCGCCTCGATCTTCCATCACTGGACCCCGCTGCAGGTCGCCGACCTGCCGGTCGCGGTGCTCCTGGTGCTGGCGATGAGCTCGATCGGCGTCTACGGCATCGTGCTGGCCGGCTGGGCCTCGCGCGGCCCGTACTCGATCCTCGGCGCGCTCCGCTCGACCGCGCAGGTGATCAGCTACGAGATCGCGATGGGCCTGTCGTTCGTCGCGGTCTTCCTCGATGCCGGGTCGCTGTCCACCACCGCGATCGTCAACGCGCAGGCGCACTACTGGTACGCCTGGGTGCTGTTCCCGTCCTTCGTTATCTACCTGGTGACGATGGTCGGCGAGACCAACCGGATCCCGTTCGACCTCCCCGAGGGCGAGGGCGAGATCGTCGCCGGGCACATGACCGAGTACTCCTCGATGAAGTTCGCGATGTTCTTCCTCGCCGAGTACATCAACATGACCACGGTCTCTGCGCTCGCCGCCACGCTGTTCCTCGGCGGCTGGCGGCCGTTCCCGCCGCTCACCCTCCTCGGGAGCTGGGTCTTCAACCCGTGGGTGTGCGTGATCTGGTTCCTGATCAAGGTCTTCGCCCTGCTGTTCTGCTACGTCTGGCTGCGCGGCACGCTGCCCCGTACCCGGTACGACCAGCTGATGGCGCTGGGCTGGAAGATCCTCATCCCGTTCTCCATCATCTGGCTGCTGCTCGTGGCCACCGTCCGGGCGCTGCGTGCCGACAACCACTCGCCGGCGGTGTACGCGGTCGCGGGCGTGGTCCTCGTCCTGTTCGTCCTGCTGATCACGTTCTGGGACAACGGCTACCAGAAGCACCTGGCCCGGATCGCACCGGAGCGGCCTGCCGAGGCAGAGGACGAGGACGAGGACGAGTGGGACTACGACGAGGACGGCGAACTGGTCAAGGTCGAGCAGCCGGTGCCGGTGCCGCGGTTCCCGGTGCCACCGCTCGACCTGCCGCACTATCACGGCCTTGAGCTTGACTCCGCCGCCGTCACCGGGTCATCGGTGCAGGGCGACCCCGTCGGCGTGACGAAGGAGGTCTCCGGTGCTTGATTACTTCGGTCCCCTCAAGGGGTTCGGGGTCACCTTCCGGGAGATGTTCAAGAAGGTTGACACCGTGATGTACCCGGAGGAAAAGCGGCCCACCGCCCCCCGGTTCCACGGGCACCACCAGCTCAACCGCTGGCCCGACGGCCTGGAGAAGTGCATCGGCTGCGAGCTGTGCGCCTGGGCGTGCCCCGCCGACGCGATCTACGTCGAGGGCCGGGAGAACACCCCCGAGGAGCGCTTCTCGCCGGGTGAGTGGTACGGGCACGTCTACCAGATCAACTACCTGCGCTGCATCCTGTGCGGGATGTGCATCGAGGCGTGCCCCACCCGGGCGCTCACGATGACCAACGAGTACGAGATCGCGGACGACGACCGGGAAAAGCTGATCTGGACCAAGGAACAGCTGCTGATCCCGCTGCTGCCTGACATGGAGGCCCCGCCGCACCCGATGCGGCTCGGCAAGGACGAGAAGGACTACTACCGGCTCGGCGGAGCCGGAGTGGTTGGCCTGGGGAGTGAGAAATGACCTCGGTCTTCCTCCACGCTCTCGCTAACGGCGGTGCCGGCGGAACGAACCTTGACCCCCTCTACGGCAAGGTCATGTTCTGGATCCTCGCGGTGCTCGCGGTGTCCGCGGCCCTCGCGATGATCCTGGTGCGGCAGGCCGTGCACTGCGCGCTCATGCTCGCGGTCGTGATGCTCTCGCTCGCGGTCATGTACGCCATGGAGGGCGCGCCCTTCCTGGCCTTCGTGCAGGTCATCGTCTACACCGGCGCGGTGCTGATGCTGTTCCTGTTCGTCGTGATGCTGATCGGGGTCACCTCGATGGACTCGCTGACGGAGACCATCAGCGGCCAGCGGCTGTGGGCCGGGCTGGCCGGCGTCGGCTTCGCGGTCCTGCTGGTCGTCGGCATCGGTCACGCGGCGATCGGCACGGCGGCCCCGGTGACCAGCGCGCAGAACACCGGCAACCTCACCGGCCTGGCGAAGCTGATCTTCACCACCTATGTCTACCCGTTTGAAATCACCAGCGCCCTGCTGATCACCGCCGCCCTCGGCGCGATGGTCCTGGCGCACCGCGAGCGCACCTCGCCCAAGCCGACGCAGCGGGACATCGCCCGCCGCAAGATCGAAAGCGGCCAGGTCGCACCGGAGCCGCCGCCGGGCGTGTACGCGCTGCACAACGCCGTGGACATGCCGGCGATGCTCCCCGACGGTAGCACCACGGACCGTTCGGTATCGGCCGCGGTGGTCCAGCGCGACGTGCAACTCGGCCGCGACCCGCAGGGCCGCATCACCGCCGACCTGGCCGCGGAGGCGCGGATCGAGTCGGAGCGGCAGATCGAGGCAGGCGCCGCAGGGAAGGGAGAAGCCCCGTGAGCGAGCTTGCGAGCGAACAGGCAAGCACAGTGCGTCCGCGAACGCGGACTCCGAACGCCAGCGAGGTGGCCTCATGAGCCCGGCAGCGTACGTGTTCCTGGCGGTCATCCTGTTCGTCATCGGCGCTATCGGCGTGCTGATCAGGCGCAACGCGATCCTGATCTTCATGTCCGTCGAGCTCATGCTGAACGCGTGCAACCTGGCGTTCGTCTCGTTCGCCCGGTTGCACGGGAACCTGGACGGACAGGTGGTGGCCTTCTTCGTGATGGTCGTCGCCGCCGCTGAGGTGGTCGTCGGCCTCGCCATCTTGATGGCCATCTACCGCGCCCGCAGATCCGCGTCGGTCGACGACGCGAACCTGCTCAAGTACTGAGGAGATTGCTCCGATGACGACGCTCGCCGCTACCGGCGTGTTCAGATACTCGTGGCTGCTGCTCGCGTTCCCGGTCTTCGGCGCGGCGGTCCTGCTGCTTGGCGGTCGGCGCACCGACAAATGGGGCCACCTGCTCGGCGTGCTGATGTCGCTCGCGTCCCTTGTTTACGGGTTGATCGCGTTCTTCTCCCTGCTTGGCCAGAGCGGGGCCGGGCGCAGCCAGCAACTGCACATGTTCTCCTGGATCCCGGTCAACGGCTTCCAGGCGAACATCGGACTGCTCATTGACCCGCTCTCTATCAGTTTCACGTTGCTGATCACCGGGGTCGGCTCGCTGATCCTCATCTACGCGGTCGGGTACATGGCCCACGACAGCGGCCGGCGCCGCTTCTTCGGCTACCTGAACCTGTTCATCGCGGCGATGCTGCTGCTCGTGCTGTCGGACAACTACCTCGGCCTGTACGCCGGGTGGGAGGGCGTCGGCCTGGCGTCCTACCTGCTGATCGGGTTCTGGCAGTTCAAGCCGACCGCGGCGGTCGCGGCCAAGAAGGCGTTCATCGCCAACCGCGTCGGCGACGCCGGCCTGACCCTGGCGATCATGCTGATGTTCGCGGAGTTCGGCACGTTCAACTTCACCGGCGTGTTCGCCTCGGCGCACTCGAACGCGGGCGGGACCGGCGTCGCCTCCGCACTCGGCCTGCTGCTGCTGCTCGCCGCGTGCGGCAAGTCCGCCCAGGTGCCGCTGCAGTCCTGGCTGCTCGACGCGATGGAGGGCCCGACGCCGGTGTCGGCCCTTATCCATGCGGCGACCATGGTCACGGCT